>CAYGPA010000100.1:4577-12766 GCA_964351535.1 uncultured Planctomycetaceae bacterium | reverse complement strand
CCGGCTCCGATCCCGCGCTCGCCGGCTCCGATCCCGCGCTCGCCGGCTCCGATCCCGCGCTCGCCGGCTCCGATCCGGCCCGCGCCGGCCCAGGCCCGGGACGCGGCGCCTTCCGGCGCCGCGTTCGAGCGCCTCGCGTCGCTGGACGTGGGCCGCGCGCCGCACCAGATCGCGTTCTCGAGCGACGGCGCGACGGCGGCCGTGGCGGCGGCGGGCTCGGACGAGCTCGTGCTGGTCGACGTCGCGACGCTCGCGATCTCCGCGCGGCTACCGGCGCAGGGCGTGCCCCTCGCCGCCGCGTGGCTGCCGGGCGACCGGGCGCTCTTGACCGGTCGCTTCGGCGCGGGCGGCCTCGCGCGGCTGACCGTGCCGGGTGGCGCCGTCGAGCGCAGCTGGGAGAGCCCCGCGGGCCCCTCCCTCCTGGTCGGTCCGCGTCCCGACGGCACCTGGCTCTGCTCCGTCGAGAGCGCGAACGAGCTCCTCGTCGTCGATCCGGAGCGCGGGGAGCTCGCGGCCCGCCACGACGTGGGCGCGCGGCCCTTTCCGCCCGGCGTCACGTCGGACGGTCGCCTGGCCTTCGTCCCCGGCCACGACGACGGGACGCTGACCGTCGTCGATCTCTGGAACGAGCGCGTCGTCGCCACGACCGAAGTGGGCGAGCACCCCACGGGTGCGACCGTGCTGCCCGGCGACGTCGACTGCGCCGTCGCCGTGAGCGGCGAGGACGCCGTCGTGTTCGTGAACACGGCCTCGTTCGAGGTCGTGGACGAACTCTCGGGCGTCGGCGCGGAGCCCTTCTCCGTCGTCGTCGCGCCCGACGGCCGCCTGGCGTTCGTGAACTCGACCGCCGGGGACCACGTCGCGGTCGTCGCGCTGCCCGAGCGCGAGGTCGTCGCGCGCGCTCGGACCGGCGAGCTCCCGATCGCCATGGCCGTGCATCCCTCCGGCGAGACGCTGTGGGTCGCCTGCGAGGACGCGCACGCGCTCGAGGTGTTTCGCGTGCCCGACGCGCTGCGCGCGCCGGAGAGCGCCGCCACGGAGACCGTGACGGCGGTCGGCGTGCTCGGCATGATCCACGGCGGGCACTTGACCAGCGAGCGCTGGGGACTCTCGCAGGTGCGCGAGACCATCCTCTCCTTCGCGCCCGACGCCGTGCTGACCGAGATCCCGCCCAACCGCTGGGACCGCGTCGCGCGCGACTGGCGCGAGCGCCGCGCGATCGAGGACCCGCGCGTGCTGCGCTTCCCCGAGTACGTCGACGTGCTGCTGCCGCTCTGGGACGAGCTCGGCTGCGCCATCGAGCCCTGCGCGGCCTGGACGACCGAGATGAACGACCTGCGCCGCGCGCGCATGGCCGAGTTCGAGCGGCAGCCCGAGTACCCCGCGTACCTGGAGGCCAAGGCCCGGGTCGAGGAGCTGCTCGCCGCGGATCCCGTCGACGACGACGACCCGCGCGTGCTGCATTCGCGCACCTACGACCAGCGCACGGAGCTCGAGCTCGCCCCCTACGACCGCTTCCTGAACGACTGGATCGGCCCCGGAGGCTGGTCGAACATCAACGAAGCACACATGGCACTGATCGACGCCGCCATCGACCGCCACCCGGGCGAGCGCCTGCTCGTGACCTTCGGCGCCGGCCACAAGTACTGGATCCTGGAACAGCTGCGCGCGCGGGAGGACGTGCAACTCGTGGACATGACACCCCACCTGCCCGACCCCGAGTCCGAGGCGACGATCGAAGCGCGCGTGCGCGCCGAGGTGCACGAGCTGCACCGCTTCTTCCAGCAGTGGTTCAGCGGCGAGATCGAGGACACCGCCGACGTCTACGCGCGCTTCACCGACGTCCTGCTGCCGGGCTTCGAGATCACCGACCCGAGCGGGGTCACCACGCCGCGCGAGCCGCTGCTCGAAGGCCTGCGCGCGGCCCACGGCCGCTTCGCGGACCCGCCGATCCGCATCTGGATCGAGAACGTCGCGGTCGAACCCGACGCCGACGCAGCGGACCGCTACCGCGTGACGTACGAGGAGTGGCAGGACGCCGGCACCGGCGCCCGCGGCCGCATCAGCCGGGCCACCCTGGTCGAGACCCCGAACACGCCGCACGGCCTCGCCTGGCAGCACGTCCACGAGACCTGGCTGCCGGATTGAGACGCGTCGGCCGGATCGGGACGCGTCGGCCGGATCGGGACGCGCCGGCCGGATCGGGACGCGCCGCGTCAGTCGTCGTCGCCGCCGACGTAGCCCAGGCCCTCGAGGGCGGAGCGCGTGTCGTCGTCCACGGAGTCGCTGTCGAACGCCGCGTCGCGGAAGGCGCCGCGGGCCGTCAGATCGGCGAGCAGGCGTCGCGCGACCTCGGGCTCGTCGGCGATGCGGTTCTGGAGCTCGCCGGGGTCCTCGGCCAGGTGGTACAGCTCGTCCTGGCCCGCGTGGTTGGGGCGGTGGATCAGCTTCCACGCTCCGTCGCTCGCCGTGAACAGGAGGTCGTCCTGCGGCCGGCGGTCGAGGAAGCTGCAGTGCAGGTCGAGGGCGTTGAGCTGGTCGGCGTAGACGACGCGCGGAGCCGGCTCGCGGCCGCGGGCGAGCTCGAGCAGGCTGCGTCCGGACTTTGCCGGTGAGGGGACGCCGGCGACCTCCGCGAGCGTCGGCGCGAGGTCGACCGTGCTGACGACGTGTGGGACGGCGACGCCGGCGGGGACGCCGCTCGCGCGCAGGATCAGCGGCACGCGGATCTGCTCCTGGTACAGCAGGCGGTGCGCGTGCCAGCCGTGGTCGCCCAGGCCCTCGCCGTGGTCCGCGGTCAGGGCCACGGCCGCGTCGCCGCGTCCGGTCGCGTCGAGCGCCGCGAGCAGGCGCGCGACCTGCCGGTCCATGTAGTGCACCTCGGCGTCGTACCCGGCGGGCGGTCGCACGCCCGCGGGCACGGTGGAGAAGCGAGCGCGGAAGTCCTGCAGGAACGCGTCCGGCGGACGCAGCTTGGGGTCGTGCGGGTCGAAGAAGTGCAGCCAGAGGAACACCGGGCCGTCGGTCTCTCCGAGCCACGCGATCGCGCGGTCCGTCGTCAGGTCGGCGCGACGCTGGTTCGCGTTGCGCCGCGGATCGTCCGCGGCGAACGACTCGCCGTGACCGGTGTCGTACACGTCGAACCCGCGCCACAGGCCGTAGCGGCGCGCGACGGTGTCGGCGCTCGTGAAGGCGCCCGTGCTCCAGCCCGCGTCGCGCAGCGTCTCGGCCAGCGTCGGCACGCCGGCGTCGAGCACGTCTCCCCCACCGCCCGCGAGCACGCGCAGGCCGTGCTCGTAGGGCCAGCGGCCCGTCAGGATCGAGGCGTGCGAGACCGGCGTGACGGACGCCGTCGCGAGGCACAGCTCGAAGCGCGCGCCCTGTGCGGCCAGCGCGTCGATCGCCGGCGTCACGTCCAGACCGCGGCCGTAGCAGCCGAGGTGGTCGGCGCGTGTCGTGTCGAGCGTGATCAGGACGACGCTCGGGCGCGCGACCGGATCCACGGCCGGCCGCGCGTCGCCGCACGCGCCGCACAGCGCGGCGGCGACGACCTGGAGAGGGAGGGAGAGCCGCAAGGCGAGCTCAGTCGAGCACGAAGTGCAGGGCCGTGTGCATCGCGGCCTCCGGCTCCGGCGGGAACGAGTGGCCGAGCCCCTCGAACACGACGAGCTCGGCGGGGTAGCCCTTGGCCTTCAGCACGCCGACCGCCTCGCGGTTGTTCTCGAGCGAGGAATCCCGGTCCCCGATCATCATGTAGTAGCGCGGCGCGCGCCCTTCGCCCGCCTCGCGGAACGGCGCCTCGGCGGGCCGATAGAAGGCCGCGACGGGGATGACCCCGCGGAAGAGCTCCGGGTGACGCGCCGAGAGGTTCAGCGACATGTAGCCGCCCTGCGAGAAGCCCGTGAGCACCAGGCGCTCGGGATCGACCGCGAGTTTCCTCCTGGCGATCTCGAGCGAGTGCAGGACGATGCGCTCGGCTTCCTGGACCGTGCCCCAGGTGAACCCGTCGGTCCCCACGGCGCGGCGCACGGTCCGCGGCGCGACGACCACCGCGCCGATGTGCGCGGCGGGACCCTGCCACGTCGGTCCGATGTCGTTCGCGTCCACGCCGTACCCGTGCAGCGCGACGATCACCGTCGCCGGTACGGTCGGGTCGTGGTCGGGCGGGGTGAGGATGAGCGGCTCGCTCCCGGCGAGCAGCTTCTCGAACTCGCTGTCGACCCGACCGGACCGCGACTCGAAGTCGCGCAGCACGTCCCCGTAGGCCTCCATGCTCCGCACGCTCGCGAGATCGGGATCGGTGCGCAGCTGCTCGCCGTTCTCGAAGCCGAGCTCCACGCTGCGACTGAGCCACTTGACGGCGAGCTTGGACTCGCCTCCCAGCGCGTACACGCAGGCGAGGTTGTAAGCGACCGCGGGATCCTCGGGCAGCGCGGCCGTGAGTTCCTTGCCGCGCTCGATGGCGGTCGGCCAGTCCTTGGCCTCGTAGGCCGCGAGGAACTCGGCGTTGATGCGCTGCAGATCGTCCTGCTGGGCGCGCGCGCTGCCGAGGACGAGGAGACTCGCCACGAGGACGAGGAACGAGTTCAGGATGGTTCGGCGGTTCACGGAAGTCCTCCGTCGGTTGTCTGTCGGAAACGGGTGGGTGGACACGGTTCTGGCGCTGGACGGCTCAGTCCACCGGAGCCTCGAGCTCGACGCGCAGCAGGCGTACCGACTCGAGCGAGCGCACCACGATGCTCGCGCTGCCGGGCTCGCCGGGTTCGGGGGGACTCAGGTTACGCGTCGCGACCTCGCGCCCGTCGAGGGAAACGCGGACGCGCCCGCGGCCCCGGCGCAGCTCCACGTGCAGGACGTGCCGCGCGCCGCGCCGCAGGCCGACGAAGGGTTCCCCGGCGCCGTCGGGGACCGTGGCGACCAGGGTGGCGAGCCCCTCGCGCCCGGTCGCGACGTCGAAGCGCGAGTCGCGCGCCTCCTCCGCTCCGGCGAGCGCGACGTGGACGCCGGCCACGGAAACCAGCAGGAGCCGCGGCGGGCCGGAGGCGTCGAGCTGCTCGAAGGTCAGCGTCGCGTCCACGACGCCGGAGCTGAGATCCAGCGGCGGACCGAGCACGAGCCGCGGCCAGCGCGTGTCGAGCTCGAGGTCCTCGCGCGAACGCAGCCCGGGAGCCGACCAGCCCTGCCCGTCGTAGCGCCAGTCTCCGCGGGACCAGGCCTCGGAAGCGTCCGCTCCGTCGAACGAGTACTCGAGACGGACGCGCCCGCCGAGGAGCAGCTCGACCTGGTCGGCGGCGTAGAGCCGGGTGAGCGCATCGTCGAGCTCCGGCGTCTGCTGCGCGGGCCGCAGGGTGCGGCGCAGCTCGCGCAGCTCCTTCTCGCGCGAGCGCACGAACTCGAGGTCGAAGTAGTCGCGCAGGAGCTCCTCGACGAGCACGAGGGCCTGCTCCGCGTCGCGCCTGTGGCTGTGCTCGCGCAGGGCCTCGCGCTTCACCAGGTTGTACAGGCGCTCGGCCTCCGCGAGGCGCTCGCCCTCCTGCGCGGCGAGGCCGCGCCTGCGCCGGGAGATCCGGAGCCGCAGGTCGGCGGCCACGTCCTCGAGGCCCGGATAGGCGCCGGCCGCGAGCACCGCGGCGGCGCCCTCCACGTCGCCCTCGTAGAAGCGCAGCGCGACGCGCGCCAGCCGGTCGGCGGGTTCGAGCTCGGCCGAGCCGTCCGCGAAGCCGGCGAGACGCTCGAGGTCGACGGGCAGGAGCAGCTCGCCGCGCGCGCCCTCGCCGGGCGACCGCAACCACAGGTGGTGGGCGCCGCCGCGCTCGTCCGCGCCCGCGGAGCGCGTGCGGAGGTCGAAGCCCGCCTCGAGCGGATCGCCGCGCACCTCGACGACTCCGGTGGCCGCGATCGAGCCGACGAAGAGCGTCGCCTTCTCTCCGGAGCGCTCGAGCACGCCCTGCGCAGCGCGCTCGAGCAGGCCCACGAGCAGGTCGGCCTCGTGCTCGCGCACGGCGATGAGGCCGTGGACGGGCTCGGGCCAGCCGCGGCCGAGGGCCGCGCGCCAGACCTCGGCGGCCGCCGCGTAGTCGCGGCGCGCGTAGAGCCCGGTCAGGCGCTCGTCCTCGCGCGCGAACCAGGCCTCGGCGTCCTCGACGAAGAGCTCGCGCTGCAGCTTCTCGAGCCCGGGCCGCTCGATCCGCAGCGTGCTCCAGGCGACCTCCCCGACGTCGAGCAGCGCCTGGGACGAGTCGAGACCGAGGTCGGCGAGCCGCGCGTCGAAGGCGGCCTGCAGCGCCGCGCCGACGTCCGGCGGCGCGTTGCGGTCGCGCAGGAGCGCCGTCAGGCGGCTGGACTCCTCGCTGAGGAACTCGGCGAGCCGGTCGTCGAGCTCGTGCCACTCCTTCTCGAGTTCGGCCCGCCGGGCGCGCGCCTCCGCGACGACCTCGGAGAGCGCCGCCTCGAGGTCTTCCGCGGGCAGGCCCGAGACGTCGATGTCCGCGTCCGCCAGCCAGTCCGCGGGACCGAGGGCGAGCTGCTCGTGCGCCGCGCGCCATTCCCCGCGGTCCAGCCGGCTCTCGACGTTCGGGAGGACGACGCCCGCGTAGAGGCTGCGCGCGTTCTCCCGCAGCCCCGCGAGCGCTTCGCCGATGCTGGAGTCGAGCTGCGCGCGGTGTTCGGCGACCCAGTCGGAGGCGAGCTCCTCGCGCAGGCGCTGTTCGCCGAGCCCCAGCTCGCGCTGCAGCTCCGCCTCGAGCTCGACGTCGAGGTAGCGCCGCGCGCCGACGAGGTCGCGGCGCGCGCCGAAGACGTCCAGGGCCGCGCGCACGCGACGCTGGAAACCGCGCAACGCCTGGTTGTAGTCGCGGTGGGCGAGCGCGCGCACCTCGGCCAGGCGCTCCGCCGCGCGCGGCGGGACCTCGGTCGCGAGGCGCTCGACCTCCGCCAGGGCCGGGCCGGGCAGCAGCGCGCCGGTGTTCAGCCGGGCGGCCAGCGCCTCGAGGGGCGCGTAGGGCTCCACCTCCGCCTCGACCACCGCGGCCTGCTCCGGGCCGCCGCGCGTCCGCCACCAGGCCCCGCCCGCGACGGTCGCGACCGCGAGCACTAGGACTCCGCCCCAGAGCGCCTTGGTCCACTCGCGCTCGCCCAGGAGCGGATCGAGCTCGCGCGGCTCGACCTGCACGTGGCGGCGCTCGACCAGACGTTCGAGGTCGGCGAGCAGCTCGTGCGGCTCCTGGTAGCGCTGCTCGGGCTCGCGCGACAGACACTTGCGCAACACGAGCGCGAGGTCCCTCGACAGCCGCGGCTGCAGCGTGCGCGGGTCGACGATGCGGGAGTAGAGCACTCCCGAGAGGATCTCGGCGATGCTCTCGCCCTGGAACGGCGGGCGCCCGCAGACCGCGTGGTAGAGCGAGGCGCCCAGGGACCAGATGTCGCTGCGCACGTCGGCGGCTCCGGGGTCGCGCGCCTGCTCCGGGCTGATGTAGAAGGGCGTCCCGAGCGTGCCGCCCATGCTCGTGAGGCGCGGGTCCTCCTCGGAGAACGCCAGGCCGAGGTCGACGAGGCGCGCGCGCCGGTTGCGGTCGACGAGGATGTTGCCGGGCTTGATGTCGCGGTGCACGACGCCGCTCTCGAAGGCGTGCTGCAGCGCCTCGCACAGCGGGATGAAGAGGCGCAGCGCCTCGCGCTGCCCGATCGAGCCGCGCTCGGTGAGGATGGCCGCGAGCGAGCGGCCGTCGACGAGCTCCATCGCGTACCACCAGAGCCCGCCGACCTGGCCCATGTCGATGGCCGACACGATGCCGGGGTGCGCCAGGCGCGCGGTCGTGCGCGCCTCGCGCTGCAGGCGCACGACGGCGCGCGTGCCCACGAGGTCGGGGTGCAGCACCTTCAGCGCCACGGGCCGCTCGACCGCGAGCTGCACCGCGCGGTACACGACGCCCGTCGAACCGCGACCGATCACGGCCTCGATGCGGTAGCCCGGGATCTTCGGAGCGCGGGCGCGTACCGATGAACCGGTGCCGATGGAACCGGGCCCGGGGGTACCGGGCCCGATGGAACCGGGCCCGGGGGTACCGGGCCCGATGGAACCGGGCCCGGGGGAACCGGGCCCGGGGGATGCCGACCGCGGTGCCTCCTCCGCCGACGGGTCGGGAAGGGGCTCGTCGGAGGGGCCTACGGCTTCAGGAACCATGTACGCC
>CAYGPA010000100.1:0-4477 GCA_964351535.1 uncultured Planctomycetaceae bacterium | reverse complement strand
CGGGTCGGGAAGGGGCTCGTCGGAGGGGCCTACGGCTTCAGGAACCATGTACGCCACTCCTGGTCCGCGGCGCGCCAGCCGGTTCCGACGGCTGCGTCGAAGGCCTTGTCGTAGCGCGCCTGGCGCTCGCTCGCGACGCGCCTCACGCGGTCGGGCGCGAGCGGGGCGCCGGCGCGCAGGGTGTCGTGGAAGCGGCGCAGCGCGCCCTCTCCGCGGTGGGCGAGCCACTCGATCACGGCCATGCCCGCGGCGACGTCGACGTGGCGCAGCTCGGAGAACTCGAGCGCCGCGAGGTGGTCGAAGGACTTCACGGCGCCGCCCGCGAGCGCGGCGCGCAGCGCGCCCTCCCACTCGCCCTTGATCATGAACTGCGGGTCGAAGAGCTGGGTGGCCGCGCCCGCGGCCCCGGTGCCCGACCCGCCCGTGCTCGCGACGCGGCAGAAGATCGTGTTGCGCCGCGCGTCGCGGAACTCCGCCAGCGCGGCGACGGCCTCGTCGTACCAGGGCGGCAGCAGGCGGCCGTCGTAGGCGAGGCGATTGGCCAGCAGGTGCCCCCAGTGGTGCAGGCAGTGGCCGTAGAGGTGCTGCTCGTCGCGGTTCCAGAGGCGCACCGACGAGAGCGCGTAGGGATCCGCCCAGTAGAACCCGTGCGTGTCCACCGCGCGCTCGACCCAGCCGTCGGGCAGCGTCGTGGTCCACGAGGCGAAGATCGGAGTCGTGCGCCGGTAGGGCTCGGCGTCGCGGTCGAACAGGTAGAACTCCGCGGGACGGCCGGCGAGGATCTCGGGGCCCGGAGGCGCGTCCCACTGCGCGTCGAACCAGCCGCGAACGTCCAGGAGCTTCGCGGCCGCCCGCTCGAGCACCCCGGGGTGGACGTCGCCCGCCAGCAGGAGCTGCTCGTCGAAGTAGACGTCGAAGCGCACCTCGGCCACCTCGGCGGCGAGATCCGACGACGTCCGCGCCAGGGCCTCGCCGCGCGGGAGCCACCGGTCGCGGTAGCGCTCGAGCCCCTGCTCGCGCTGGGCGCGCTCGGGGGTCATCCACTCCCCGCCGTGCAGGATCAGGCCGGCCTCGAGCTTCGCGCGCGCCTCGGGCGTGACCCACTGGCCCTCGTGCTGCACGAGTCCGCGCGCCTGCATCTCGCGCGCCTCCTCCTCCAGGACGCGACGGTCGCGCTCCTCGGGCGTCATCCACTCGCCGCGGTGCGCCACCTGACCGAGCGCCGCGCGCGAGGGCGCGTGATCGGTGTCGAGCTCGACGGCCTTCTGCCACGCGCGCTTGGCGAGCGACTTCAGGCGCTTCTTGCGCGCCCACTCCCCCGCCTCGAAGCAGGCGTCGGCCGTGTCCGCGGCGGCGAGGCGCTGCTCGAAGAGCTCGCGGTCGGTGAGCTCCTCGATCACCTCGAGGACGTCCGCGAGCGGGAACTTGACCTCGCCGAGGCCGGTGCGCACGACGAGCTCGGTCGCGGTGCGCCGCACGACCTTCCCCGGGATGCGACGGCCGTCCTTCAGCACGATCGTGTCGGCCGCGGCGCGGCCCGCGAGCGGCGCGCAGCAGAAAAGCGCGAGGAGCAGCGCGTGCGAGAGTCGGCGACGTTGGGCGGTGTAGCTCACGGGTCGGTCCGAGGACGCGGGGGACCAGGATAGTCCCCGGGTCCGAAATAGTCCTCCGCGGGCCCCCGGCCGACGCTCATTTCCGGTACGAGTCCGGTCAGGAGCCTCCGTCGCCGGCCACGGAGGAGGGCGTCGCGTCGTCCACGGCGTCGCCGCCGTCCTCCTCGCGCCCGCCCATGCCGTACTTGTCGAGCTTGCGCTGCAGCGCGAAGCGGCTGATGCCGAGCGACTTCGCCGCGCGGCTCTTGTTGCCGCCCGCCTCGGCCAGCGCCGCGTCGATGGCGCGCCGCTCGAGTTCCGCCACGGCCTCGCGGATGTTGCCCGTGGGCAGCGGCATCGAGCTGCCGCCGCCTCCGGCGACGAGCGTCCGGCGCTCGAGCACGGCGGGCGAGAGCAGGTCGAGGCGCACCTGCTCGTCGGCCAGGACGACGATGCGGCGCATCTCGTTCTCGAGCTCGCGCACGTTGCCCGGCCAGTCGTAGGCCACGAGCGCGGCGACGACCTCGCGCGGCAGGATCGGCACGGGCCGCCCGGCCTCGCGCGCGGCGCGCGCCAGCAGGTGCTCCGCCAGGAGCGGGATGTCCTCGCGCCGCTCGCGCAAGGACGGCAGCGGGACCGCCAGCACGTTGACGCGGTAGTAGAGGTCTTCGCGGAACCCGCCGTCGCGGACCATGGCCTCGAGGTCGCGGTGGCTCGCGGCGATGATGCGCACGTTGACCGTGACGTTCTGGTTGGAGCCGAGCAGGCGGAACTCGCCTTCCTGGAGCACGCGCAGGAGCTTCTTCTGCATCTCGGGGCTCATGTCCCCGATCTCGTCGAGGAACAGCGTCCCGCCGTCGGCCTGCTCGAGCAGGCCCTTCTTCGAGCGGTGCGCACCGGTGAACGCGCCGCGCTCGTGCCCGAAGAGCTCCGACTCGAGCAACGTGTCCGGCAGCGCCGCGCAGTTCTCGGTCACGAAGGGCTTGTCCTTGCGCGGCCCGTTGAAGTGGATCGCGCGCGCGATCAGCTCCTTGCCCGTGCCGCTCTCGCCGTGGATCAGGACGGGCAGGTCGCTCTCGATGATGCGGTCGAGGCGCTGGAACACGCGGCGCATGCCCTCGCTCGCGCCGACGATGGCCGTGTAGTCGTGGCGGCCGCGCTCGCGCTCGAGCTCGGCGCGCACGATGGCGAGCTCGGTGTCGCGGTCGCGCACGCGCCGGCCGAGCTGCTGGTTCAAGAGGTCGATCTGCTGCGCCGAGTGGGCCAGCTTGCGGTTGCGCTCGCGCAGCTCGGCGACGAGGTGCGCGTTGCGGATCGCGATCGAGGCCTGGTCGGCGAGCAGCGTCAGGAGCTCGCGGTGGTCCTCGGTGAACGCACCGCTCTGCAGCCGGTTGTCGACGTAGAGCAGGCCCTCGAGGTCCTCCTCCCCCTGGATCGGCACGCACAGCACGGAGCGCAGGCGCAGGTCCTCGACGCTCGCGAGGCCGCTGAAGCGCTGGTCGCGCCCGGCGTCCACCGTCAGGATCGGGCGCCGCTCGGACAGGACCTCCTTGGCGATCCCGCGCGACAGGCGCGAGGCGGGGACGACGATGTCCTCCTTGTCGAAGCTGCGGGCGACGCGCGCGCGCAGGTCCTCGAGCGCCTGGACGGGACGCGCCTCGGCGCCCGCGGCCTCCGCGCCGTCGTCGCGGGCGTCCCGCAGGAGCAGGAACCCGCGCTCCGCCCCGGCCAGCGAGACGGCGCTGTCGACGATCAGGCGCAGCAGCGGCGCGAGCTCCGTCTCGCGGACCAGCCGGCGGGTGACCTGCATGCAGACGCGCAGGTTCTCGCGCTCGCGCTGGGCCTCGCCCGTCAGCGTGCGGACGCCGGGGGCCGACTGCTCGCCGACCGGGATCTGCCGCGTGACGACCGCGTCGCCGCCCCCTTCGTCGTCGTCCGCGGGGACGGGGACCTCGGCCACGAGCTCGAGCGCCGCGCTGCCGACGCCGAGGCGGTCGCCCGGCGAGAGCAGGCAGCGGTCCACCCGCTCGCCGTTCACCTGCGTGCCGTTGGACGAGCCGAGGTCGTGGACCCAGGGGCCGTCGGGGCCGACCTCGATGCGGCAGTGGTGCCGGGAGACCTTCTCGTCGGCGAGCCGGATGTCGTTGTCGACCGAGCGGCCGACCGAGACCACGGGGTGGTCGAACTCCAGCTCCGTGCGCGCGCCGTCTTCGACTAGGATGAGCTTCATTCGGCGATCCTCTGGCGAACCTCGTGAGGGTCCGGGTGGCGATCTGGGACCGGTCCGGCTCGTCCCGGGCCGACCTGGGTCGACCCGCGATCCGGAGCGGGTCCCGGATCGAGATCCGGGGGAACAGCGAGGGGCCCGCGAGGCGCGCGCAGCGGGAGGCCGGACCCTGGCGAGTGAAAGCGCACGCTGGCGAGATCTAGCCCCGAGCACCCCGATCGGTAACGCACAGGCAGCCGCGAGGATCCCCGGATGAGCTCCAAGCCCTGGTACGCCAACGGTTTACGATTCGAGTGCACGCAGTGCGGCCGCTGCTGCACCAACCACGGCGCGTACACCTTCGTGAACCTGACCTACGCCGACGCCGACCGGATCGCGGCCCACCTGGGCCTGGCGCGGCCCGAGTTCCTGCGCGAGCACTGCGAGGTCGAGCCGGGCTACTACCCCCACCTGCGCAACGAGGGCGACGCCTGCCGCTTCCTGACGCCCGAGGGCCACTGCGCGATCTACCCGGTGCGGCCCAAGCAGTGCGCCACCTGGCCGTTCTGGCGCGAGAACCTCGCGCGCGAGGCCTGGGACGGACCGGTCCGCGACTGCTGCCCGGGGGTCGGCCAGGGGCCGACGTATCCGGCCGAGGAGGTCGAGCGCATCGCCGACG
>CAYGPA010000099.1:0-12798 GCA_964351535.1 uncultured Planctomycetaceae bacterium | reverse complement strand
CGCGAAGCGCCGACGGACCGTGGTGCCCGCGGTGCAGTCCACGATCCAGCGCTGCGCTCTCACGCCCATGCCGATGCGGATCGCCAGCTCCTGCGAGGGCGTGTGGCCACGCCAGCTCATGCGGAACGAGCCGTCCGCGTCGGTGTCCCCCCAGTAGGTGAAAGGATGCCCCAGGGGCGCCGCTTCGACCCGCATGCCTTCGACCGGGACGTCTTGCGCGTCCAGCAGCTCGAACTCGAGCTCGTAGGCGTACGCGGGCGGCACGGGTCCTTCGAGGAGGCGGTCCGGCGTGCGCCCGGACTCGACGGCGACGCGGCCGCCGGTCGCGGGTGCGGCCGCCTCGGGTTCCTGCAGCGCCGCGACGTCCTCGCGGCCGCCGCCCGTGCTCGCGACGGCCCGCGCCTCGCCGCCGCCCGGCAGCAGGTCCGCGAGCGCGCCGCTCGCGTGCAACTCGTTCACTCCGATCGCGGTCGCGGCGATTCCCGCGGCGACCAGTGCCAGCTGCCATTCCATGGCCAGACCTCCGAGCCAGGCGCCCGAGCCGCCGGCCACCGCGGCCGCCGGAAGAGCGCGTTCCCAACCGAACACGGCGACCAGAGCGAAGGCCCACGCCCCGCGCTCTCCAGCGGCGCCGTCGAGTCGATCGCGGAGCTTCTCGCGCGCACGGTGGAGTTGACTCTTCACCGTGGCGACGGGACTGCCGAGACGCTCGGCGATTTCGCGCGGAGGGAGGTCCTCGTAGTAGCGCAGCACGACGACGGTCTGGTACGGCTCCTCGAGGGAGAGCACCGCTTCGACGACGTGACGCAGGACCTCTCGCCGGGCGAGCTCCTCGTCGACCGAAGCGATCGGTTCCGTACGCGCCACGCGCTGCTCGCGGTCGCGACGACGATGGTCGCCGCGTCGGCGCTGGAGCGCCACGCGACGGACCACGCCGTTCAGCCACGCCCCGATGCCTTCGGCAGGGCCGTCCGACGACGCGCCCGACGAACGGGTGCGAGCGCCGGAACCCTTGCGTGCCGCGGAGTCCCGGGCGCCGCGCCGGGAGTCCGGTCGCGGCTCGGGCGGATTCCGCAGCGCCGCCATCCAGGTCTCCTGCAGCACGTCCTCGGCCGCGTGCTCGTCCGCGACGAGAGCGCGGGCGATCTTTCGCAGTCCCTGGGCGTGGCTGAGGAGGAGGTCGGCGGACATCGGCGGCGGCATCGAGCGGTTCCTTTCGCTTCTACCCCGCCCTTCCCGACCGCGCAGGATCGGTGGCGCCGAATTCCGCGCGATTCTCGGGCCCGGCCGGTGCGCGCCCCCGAGGAGCCGGTCCGTCGCTAGAATGGGGCGCACCTCTCGCCGATCCAATCCAGCGCATCACCCGCGGAGTCCGCCGATGACCTCCACCGTCCTGGCCCTGGGCCTCGGAACCCTCTTCCTGCCGGCCGTGCAGCAGCTCGACGAAGTCCCGCTCGCCCTGCGCGCGCGCGCGACCCGCGTCGTCGCCGCGGAGGCGAACACCTCACCGCCGGCGCCCGCGGGCAACCAGCTCTTCTTCCGCACCGCGCCCGACAACGCGCCGTGCGTGCGGGCCGTGGCGGACGTGACCGGAGACGGACTGGACGAGGTGATCGCGGGGATCGACGAGTCCGGCGTGCCGAACGTGTACGCGCTCAGCGGCGCCAGCACGGGCCTCGCCACGGACGTCTGGAGCTACCAGACCGCCGACGGCGTCTCCGGCGGCTCGCCCTACGGCGACCAGTCGATCGTCCCGATCTCCGACACGGACGGGAACGGCGCGCAGAACATCCTGGTCGGCACGGCCTGGGGCGGGCGGACGGCCTACAACCTCGACGCGCAGACCGGCGCGGTGTCGTGGCGCTTCGACACGTACCTCGAGCCGCAGTCGGGGTGGGTCTACTCGCTGGCCGAGATGCAAGACACGACCGGCGACGGGATCCCGGAGGTCGCCTTCGGCGCCGGCTCGATGAACGACACGCTCTACTACGTCGACGGCTCCGCGCAGCCTGGCCAGGCCGCCGTCCTGTGGGTCTATCCCGCGGGCGACGCGGTGTACTCGGTGCGCAACGCCGGCGACGTCAACGGCGACGCGGTCGACGACGTGCTGGCCGCGATCGGCGACAACGTCGACCGGCTCGTGTGCCTCGACGGAGCCTCGCCGGGTCCCGGCACGAACGTGTTCTGGATCTACCAGCCCGGCATCACCGTCTACGCCTGCGGCGTGCTGCCCGACGTGACCGGCGACGGCGTGTCCGAGGCGCTCGTGGCGCTGTGGGCCAGCGACGGCAGCTCGATCCGCTGCGTGAACGGCGCCACCGGTGTGCTGCTGTGGAGCAGCACCACGGTCTTCGAGCCCGGCATGATGGTCGACGTGATCGACGACGTGGACGGCGACGGCTTCGACGACGTCGTGGTCGGATCGTGGGAGAACGCGGCCCAGGTCCTCAGCGGGCTCGATGGGACGCAGGTCTGGAAGGTGCCCGTGGGCACGGTGAACGGCGGCGACGTGTGGACGGTCGCCGCGATCGACGACCTGAACGGCGACGGCTTCCAGGACGTGATCGCGGGCTCGTTCGACCTGCACGCCTACGCCTTCAGCGGCGTCGACGGCACGATGTTCTGGTGCTTCGACACCGGCAACCGCGTGTACAGCGTGGCGCCCGTCGGCGACCTGAACGGCGACGGCCGGCCCGAGGTCGCCGTGGGCACGCAGGACACGAGCAACAACCTCGTCGTGCACGTGCTCGAGGGCGACGCGGGCATCACACCCCCGACCACGAGCTACTGCACGGGCAAGACGAACTCGCTCGGCTGCGTGCCGTTCCTGAGCTCCGTCGGCGCCCCGAGCGCGACCTCCACGACGCCCTTCCGCATCGTCGCGAACGACCTCGTGCCCAACGAGGCGGGCTTCTACCTGTACGGCTCGCAGAAGGCGAACCTGAACTTCCACGGCGGCAAGCTGTGCGTGAAGGCACCCTTCACGCGCCTGCTGCCGCCCAAGGGCGCCGGCAACGCGGGAACTCCGCCGTGCGCCGGCGTCGTCAAACGCGACTTCAACGTGCTGATCCAGTCCGGCTCCGACCCGTCGCTCTCGATCGGCGCGACCGTCCGCTCCCAGTTCCGCCAGCGCGACCCGGCGGACCCCGCGGGCTTCGGCGACGGCCTCACGGACGGGCTGTTGTTCACCATCGCACCCTAGCCGCCCCGCTCGACCACCAACGAGGGTTCCAGAAAGCGGGCCCGGCCGCGGAGGGCCGGGCCCGCACCTCGTTGGTCGCGTGCGCTCAGGGAGCGGGCGCCGCGTAGTTCGGCAGCGCCGCGCCGGACACGTGGCGGAACACGAGGGCCGTCTCCATGTGCTCGACCTCGGGCCGCGTGGTGAACGAACCCAGCGCCAGCTCGCGCAGGTGTTCGGCGTCGCGCACGGCGACGTGCACGAGGAAGTCGTTGGCGCCGGCGACGTGGTAGAAGCTCACGACCTCGGGTAGCGCGAGGACGTGCTCCTGGAACTCCTCGAGCAGCTCGCGCGAGTGGCGCCGCACGCGCACGGAGACCAGCGCCTGCAGGCCGATGCCGAGCACGTCGGGATCGACCTCCGCGCGGAACCCGCGCAGGGCCCCCGACGAGCGCAGCCGGCGCACGCGCTCGAGGCAGGTCGAGGGCGCCAGGCCGATGCGCGCGGCGAGCTCCTTGTTCGACAGCCGAGCATCGTTCTGGAGAGCGGCCAGGATCTCGAAGTCGATTCGGTCCGGGCTTCGATCTACGGACATGTTCCGCACTCTATTCGATTCCCTGCGTCCCGCACGAGCCGTTAGAACGGACGACAATCGAATAGAGCGAACTTTCTTCGAACAACGAGGTTACGACCATGCAGGAGCACGATCCGATCGAGGCCCTCGCCGACATGCGCCACGAGTTCGGCGAGCACGGCGGCGTCAACCTGTCGATCGAGACCAGCACGACCTTCACCGTCATGAAGGCGGGGACGATGCCCGAGCTGTTCCAGGGGCGCCACGGGCCCGACCAGGACGGCTGCTTCCTCTACGGCCGGCACTTCAACCCGACCGTCTACGTGCTGGGCAAGCAGCTCGCGGCGATGGAGGGTGCGCAGGCCGGGTACTGCACGGCGAGCGGCATGAGCGCGATCTCGGCCGCGATCCTGCAGCTCTGCGACGCCGGGGACCACGTCGTCGCGAGCCACACGGTCTACGGCGGCACGTACGCGCTCTTGAACGAGTACCTGCCGAAGAAGACCGGGCTGCGCGTCTCCTTCGTCGACGTCACCGACCTGGCGGAGGTCGAGCGGGCGCTGACCGCGGGAACGCGGATCCTGTACGTCGAGACGATGTCGAACCCGACGCTGCGCGTGGCCGACATCCCGCGCCTCGCGGACCTGGCGCACGCGCACGGCGCCAAGCTCGTGGTCGACAACACGTTCTGCCCGCTGATCGTCTCGCCGCTGCAACTCGGCGCCGACGTGGTCGTGCACAGCCTCACGAAGTTCGTGAACGGAGCCTCCGACGCCATCGCCGGCGTCGTCTGCGGCACGGAGGACCCGCGCGTGGCCTACGAGATCAGCATGCGTGTCCCCCACCTGGGTCTGCGCATGAAGGAGCACAGCCGGCGCGCGCAGACCTTCGCGGAGCGGCTCGAGGCCCTGGGCCTCGCCGTCACGTACCCCGGCCTCGCCGCGCACCCGGACGGCGAGGTGCTCGCGCGCATCGGCAACGCGGACTACGGGGCCGGCGGCATCCTCTGCGTCGACCTGGAGACCCCCGAGCGCGCCAGCCGCTTCATGGAGCTCTTGCAGAACCGCGACCGCTTCGGGTTCATGGCCGTCAGCCTGGGCTACTTCGAGACGCTGCTCTCGTGCTCCGCCATCTCGACCTCCAGCGAGCTGCCGCCGGAGGACCGCGACCGCGCCGGCATCCTGCCGGGACTCGTGCGCATCTCGATCGGCTACACCGGCACCCTCGAGCAGCGCTGGCGCCAGATGGAGGACGCGCTGGGCGAACTCGACGGCCGCCCGGTCCAGCCCGTCGCAGCCCACGCGCGGTGATTCCCGCGGCCTTCCAGCGTACGAGAATCTCCGAGATTCGTGGACCGAGACGCGGGCCCGCGACACCTACCCCGCGGGATCGGGTCCGCGAGTAGACTCGGTCGAGGCCTGCATGGGGCCTGCGCTCGGTCCCGTTCCGTCGCCCGGGGCGCGGAGCACCCGACCCCTCTTCTCGCCGAACGAGGAACACCCCCGATGCGTTGCCTCTCTCCGCTCTCGCTGCACGCGCTCGTCTGTCTCGGGCTCGCGTGCCCCGCGGCGCTGGCCGACGATTTCTACGTCGACGTGAACTCGGGCAGCGACGCGAACAGCGGGCTCACGCCCGCGACGGCCTGGGCGACGATCACGTTCGCGCTGAACAACACTCCGCTGGCGTCGGGCACGGGCACCCACACGATCCACGTCGCGCCCGGGACCTACTCGACCGCCTCCGGGGAGACATTCCCGCTCGTGGCCAGCGTGCCCACCGCCGCGGGCGCGGTGCCCATCGCGCTCGTCGCGGACGCCGGCTCCGCGAGCACGACCCTCTCCTCCGCCGGCGCCTCGGCGATCTCCATCGCGACTTTCGTGGACGCATCGACGCAGACTTCCTACGAGTCGCGGATCGGGCGCGTCGCCGGCTTCGGCATCCTGACACCCTCCTGGGGCGTGACCGTCTTCATGGGCAGCTCCAGCCTGCTCCAGGTCGAGCTCGAAGACCTGCGAGTTCAGGGGCAGGCGACCGGGAACGGGATCAGCTTCAGCGCGGGAGCCCAGGCCTTCGGAGTCCTCGCGGCCTCGGTCGTCGCCTGTGAAGTGTCCGGATTCACGCACGGCCTGTTCCTGGATACGAAAGCCGCCAATGCCCCGGTCCTCGTGCGGGACACGCACGTTCACGACAACCAGGACGGGGTCAAGGTGCGCTCGGGTCCGCTCACCGTGGAGAACTGCCGCATCGTGGAGAACGCGGGCTGGGGAGTCAGCGAGACGACTCCCGACTTTCAGAGCGCCACGGCCCATGTGCTCGTGCAGGGCACGCTCGTGCAGGGCAACGGACTCGGGGGCATCGAGGTCTATCAGGGGCTGGACTCGGATACGGACCTCGACGTCTGCCGCTCCACCATCACCGGCAACTCGGGGCCGGGCCTCGAGGTGTTCACGATCGGCAACTACGGCGCGGTCCGCGTTGACACCAGCATCCTCTACTTCAACCCGCCGGACTTCAGCTTTCCGAGCAGTCCGGTGTCGGCGCTGAC
Source organism: uncultured Planctomycetaceae bacterium (assembly GCA_964351535.1). Taxonomy (GTDB): domain Bacteria; phylum Planctomycetota; class UBA1135; order UBA1135; genus JAUIDW01. The sequence continues at coordinate 6,501 of CAYGPA010000099.1, read as the reverse complement.
CATCGAGTTCTCGAACGCCGGGGCCAGCAATCCCAGCACCTCCTCCACGAACATCCGCGCGAATCCGATGTTCGTCAGCGTGCCGAACGCCGACTACACCCTGCTGTCGACGTCGCCCTGCATCGACGCGGGCAATCCCGCGCTCGGCCCCGATCCGGACGGCTCGGTCGCGGACATGGGCGCCTTTCCGTTCCAGGAGACCGCGTCCCCCTACTGCACCGGGAAGACGAACTCCCTGGGCTGCGTTCCGTTCCAGGCGTGGGCGGGGCTCGCCAGCGCTTCGGCGGCGCAGCCGTTCGCGGTCTCGGCTCGCGACCTGCTCCCGAGCGAAGCCGGCTTCCTGCTGTACTCGTTCAAGGCCGGCAACCTGAACTTCCACGGTGGCAAGCTGTGCGTGAAGACGCCCCTGACGCGCCTGCTGCCCGCGAAGTTCGCCAAGGCCACCGGTACGCCACCGTGCTCCGGCGTCCTGACGCGCAACTTCAACGCCCACATCCAATCCGGAACGGATCCACTGCTGACCGTCGGCCAGTCGGTGTTCACCCAGTGGCGCCAGCGCGACCCGGCGGACCCCACGGGGTTCGGCGACAGCCTGACGAACGGGCTGAGCTTCCTCGTCGCGCCCTGATCCGCGGCGGCGGAGCTCAGCGGCGCAGCAGCTCGACCTCCGCGATCCCCGTGCACGGGTGGCCGCGGCCGTCGGTGTGTTCGAGGATGCGCAGCTCGAGGCTGCGGATCGAGACCGGCTCCGGAAGCTCGAGGCGCGCCTTTTGGCGCTCGTCCGCCGGAAAGTCCAGCACGTGTTCGTCGCGGCCGTTCACGGTGACGCGCACCTGCAGCGGGCGGCCGAACCAGCCCGGCTGGAACGGGACGGAGCGCGCGGCGGAGACGAGGACCGTGTCGGCCTTGACGGCGCGCCGCGGCTCGATCGTGAGGGTCGGCTCGTCGGCGCCGGGTTCCGCCAGCCACGGGGTCCGCAGCCGGCCGTCGACGGCGAGCTCGGCTCCGTAGGCGACCTCGGGCAGGCCGCGGCCACCGGCGAAGGTCGAGGAGGCCGTGACCTCCAGCCCGGCGTCGCGCAGGAGGTTCGCGGCGCGTTCGGCTCGCTCCGCCTCGGACCGGGCGGCCGCGGAGCGCGTGAACTTCACGGTGAGCGGCGGGGCCTCCAGCTCGACGCGCTCGTCTCCGTCGGCGGTGAGCAGCGTCGCGCGCGCGACGACGGTGAGCTCCTCGCCGCCGGGCCACGGTACGCGCGCCTCGAAGCGCCGCGCGTCGACGGGCGCGTCGTCGCCCTCGATCTCGGCGAGCAGGTTCTCACCCGCCCAGTACGCCACGCGCTCCACGCGCGGGCCGCGGCCGCGGTCGGAGCGCTGCTCGTGCGCGCGCGCGGCCTCGCCCCAGCCCGTGATCCACAGCGTGAGGTGTTCGTCGACCGTGGCCGCGAGCGCCAGCGGTGCGTCCGCTTGCGCCGTCGCGAACCGACCCGCGAGCTCGTCCGCCTCCGCGGTCGCTCCCGCGGGCGAGAGCGGCGCCGCCGTCGCACGGCGCAGGAAGAGCAGCGCGAAGGACGTCTGCGGCACCGTCCACGGCTGGCGCTTGCGGCGCGGGAACTGCCAGCTGCCGTCGGGGCGCTGGGAGGCGAGGATCGCGGCCGCGCCGTGCTCGTACCAGTCGAGCTGGCCGAGTCGCACACTGGCGGTGAAGGCGCCGACGCGCTCGATCCCGTACAGGCGGTAGTAGGGCCACTCCGAGCCGCTCGTGCGCAGCACGTCCTCGGACTCCTCCGCCAGGCGGAACAGGCCCTTCTCGATGCGCTTGTCCCAGTCGCGCTGGCGGCGTCCCTGGGCCTCGCCGAGCCGGGCGAGCATCGCCTTGCAGAGCGCCAGCGTCCCCACGCCCGCCGCGGTCATCGTGTCGCGCGCCTCGCCGCCGCGCTGGTAGGAGAACGCTCCGTCGGACCGCTGGTAGCGCGCGACGGCGACGCCGAGCTCCGTCCACACCTCGCCCGGGACCTGGATCCCCGACAGCGAGGCGGTGCGCAGCGCGAGCGCCGCGAACTGCGTGTTCGAGAGGTCCACCACGCCGTCGGGATAGCCCCAGTCCCCGTCGCGGCGCTGCCACTCGATCAACGTCCCGGCGAGCTCCTCGATCCACGCGCGGTGCTCGCGCGGGTCGTGCGCCGCCAGCGCCAGCAGGAGGCAACTCGCGTCGTAGGTGTGCTCGCACGCCGCGCGGTTCAGCTGGGCGAGCGCACGGCGCACGGCCTCGTCGTCCGGCTCGACGCCGCTCGCGAGCAGCGCGAACAGCGCGAGCGCCGTGTTGCCGGCGCGCACGTTCTCGCGCCCGTGGCGGTACGGCCACGCGCCGTTCTCGAGCTGCTGCTCGCGCAGGTAGGCGACCCCGCGCGCGACCGCCTCGTCGACGGGGGTCTCCTGCGGCCCGGGCGGGCAGGGGGACAGCGCGAACAGGAGGGCGAGGAGCACGGCGCTTCCGATTAGACGCCGAGCCGACTCCGCGTGGGAGGGCGAGTCGCGCAGCTCCGGGGCTTTTTCGCGGGCGGCCCGTAACACCCCGCCGCGCGCCCGGATGGAGGGGGCGATCCCCGAGAACAACCGGAGAACAACGACCATGCACGCTTCCAAGACTCGCCTGCTCGCCCTGTCGGCCACCCTGGCCTCGCTGCTCGCCGCGCCCTCCACGGCCCAGACCCTCGGCGAATGGGGCTTCGAGGAGGGCAGCTTCTTCAACCGCTTCGGGCCGGCTCTGCCGACCGTCGTGGACACGAGCCCGCTCGCGAACGACGGCTATCGGCCCGACACCGGGCGGCGCCTCTCGTACTCGACCGACGCGGCCTCGGGGACCTTCTCGATGAACTTCAACGACCCGGCCGACACGCGACCGTACCCCGGCGTCGTCGTCGTGCCGACCACGCCGAGCCTGGAGCCCGCGATGGGCTGGATCGAGGCGCAGATCAAGATCGACCACTTCCAGCATGCCGTGCTGGTCCAGAAGTCCACGTTCCAGTTCCACAACCGCGAACCGGGCGGACCGCCGATCTTCACGATCAACGGCGAGCCCCGCATCGTCGGGCGCACGGTGTACGAGCTGGGCATCCAGCCCGACGGGCGCGTGCGCGCGTTCATCGCCGACGACTCCCTCGTGGCGACGTCCGGGAACGGCGGAGGACCCTGGACCTTCGTGACGAGCCAGCACCTCTTGAACCTGAACGAGTGGAACCACGTCGCGATGGAGTGGGACGGGACGCAGCTCGCGGTCTACGTCAACGGCCAGCTGTCGGCCACCACGAGCTACGCGTCGATGCCGGGCCACGGCCTCAGCTACCGCGCCGAGGGCATCGACCCGACGTACGGTCCGGTGCAGCTCGACGTCGCGCTCTCGGGCTCCGGCCCGAACTCGTTCGTCGGCCTGATGGACGACGTGCGCATCGCCACGTGCAAGCCGTGCCCGAACATCCCGGTGCGCCACGCCGTGATCGGGAACTGAATCCGCCGGGGAACGAAGTACACCCTCCGCCTCCCCAACTGGAGGGCGTCGTAGCGGTCCCGCGCCGAGAGGTGCGGGGCCGCTTTTTCCTCGCCGGGGCGAGTTCCGCGAGGACCGAGACCGACGCCCGCGAAGTCTGACGGCCGCGCCCTTACACTCGGGCCAGGCGATGGGCCGACCGCCCGTTCCAGATCGTGCAGCTCCAATCATGACGCAAGCCCGCATCCCGCCCGCTCTGTTCCGCTTCCTGCGCGACTTGAAGGACAACAACGACCGCACCTGGTTCCAGGAGAACAAGGAGCGCTACGACCGCGACGCGCGCGGGCCGGCGCTCGAGTTCGTCGCGGCGTTCGGTCCGCACCTCGAGAAGATCAGCACGCACTTCGTCGCCGACCCGCGCCCCGTCGGCGGCTCGATGTTCCGCATCCACCGCGACACGCGCTTCTCCAAGGACAAGTCTCCCTACAAGACCGCCATCGGCCTGCACTTCCGCCACGAGGAGGCCAGGAACGCCCACGCGCCGGGCTTCTACCTGCACCTCGAACCCCGGCAGTGCTTCGTCGGCATGGGCCTCTGGCGCCCGGAGACCGCCGTCGCGCGCCAGATCCGCGAGGCGATCCTCGCCGACCCCGCCGCCTGGAAGCGCGCCGCGCACGCCAAGCGCTTCCGCGACACCTTCGAGCTCTCCGGCGACTCCCTGAAGCGCCCCCCGGCCGGCGTCGACGCCGACCACCCGCTCGTCGAGGACCTCAAGCGCAAGGACTTCATCGCCGTCCGCGAGCTCTCCCAGGGCGACGTCACGGCCAAGGACTTCCTCCCCGAGTTCGCCAGGCTCTGCAGGACGGGGAGACCCCTCATGGACTTCCTGTGCGACGTGCTGCAGGTCGCGTGCTGACGATCCCTGCGATCGCCGGCGTCACCCCAGCGCGTCGACGAGGGCGCCAAGCCGGCCTTCCCGGGGGCTCAACGGGGCCGGGGTGCCGCGGCCGACGTCGGTCGTTTCGTGCGCTCGAGCCAACCGGTGAGCGCACGGGTTCGCGCCCCGCCGACGGACCTCTCCACGGTCGGCCGCAGGGCCGCCCTCATGGATCCGCAAGGCGCAGCCCTCTCCATCATCGAGCTCGCTCGAGAGCCCTGCGGATCCGCCGCGGTTCTGGCTCGGCGAGCCCGGGGACACGGCCGAACCGGGCCCGGAAGTGTCGCAGGATGGCCGGTGCGCTCGTGATCTCGACGCCCGGGATGGCGGTTCGCCGCTCCCAGACGCGTCGCACGATCTCGATCACGTAGTCCATGTGGCTCTGCGTGTAGGTGCGCCGCGGGATCGCGAGGCGCACGAGCTCGTGCCTCGCGGGGAGCTCCGCGCCGGTCTCGGGGTCGGTGCGCGCCAGCATGACGCTGCCGATTTCGCAGGTGCGCAGGCCCCCCTCGAGATAGAGCTCGATCGCGAGCGCCTGGCCGGGATAGCTGGACCGCGGCAGGTGGTCGAGGAAGCGCGCTGCATCCAGGAAGATCGCGTGACCGCCATGCGGCAGCACGACCGGGACGCCGGCCTCGTTCAAGCGCTCGACGACGTAGCGAATGCTCGCCTCGCGGTAGGCCAGGTAGCTCTCGTCGAGGACCTCGTGAAGCCCCTGCGCGACGGCTTCGAGATCGCGGCCCGACATGCCGCCATAGGTCGGAAAGCCCTCGGTGACGACGAGCCGACAGCGCAGCTCGCCAGCGAGCTCGGCATCGCGCACGGCGAGGAAGCCGCCGATGTTCGCCAGCCCGTCCTTCTTGGCGCTCATCGTGCACCCGTCGGCGCACCGGAACATCTCGTGCACGATCTCGCCCACGCTCGAGCCCGCCAGCGAACTCTCGCGCCGTTTCAGGAGGAAGGCGTTCTCGGCGAACCGACAGGCATCGATGTAGAGCGGAAGCCCCTCCGCGTCGCACAGCGTCCGCACGGCTCGGAGGTTCTCGAGCGAGACCGGCTGACCGCCGCCCGCGTTGTTCGTGACCGTGACGATCACGAACGGCACGTTGCCGCGGTTCTCCGCGAGCACGGCCTCGAGCCTCGTCAAGTCCATGTTTCCCTTGAATGGAAACGACTCCTGCGTGCTGTCACTCTCGGCGCAGGGCAGATCGAGCGCGACCCCCCCGGCGACTTCGACATTGGCGCGCGTCGTGTCGAAGTGGGTGTTGTTGGGGATCACCTGGCCGGGTCTCACGAGCGTCTGGAACAGGAGATGCTCCGCGGCTCGACCCTGGTGCGTCGGAATGACGTGCTCGAATCCGAAGACGTCCCGAACGGCGCTCTCGAAGCGAAGGAAGCTCGGTGAGCCGGCGTAGGACTCGTCGCCGTTCATCACCGCGGCCCACTGGGCGCTGCTCATCGCGCCCGTCCCACTGTCGGTGAGCAGGTCGATCATCACGTCGTTCGAGGCCAGCCGGAACAGGTTGAGCTCGGCGCGCTCCAAGCAGTCCTCGCGGTGGCGCCGGTCGCTGATGTGGATCGGCTCGACGCTCTTGATGCGGAAGGGTTCGATGATCGGAAGCTCGCGCGACATGAGAGTTCAGCCCGTGTGGAGAAGACCCGCGCTGCGTTCTTCGGGGGCCGGGATGCAGGTCTCCTCTCCGTGGAGGGAGCGGTGCGGCCCACCGCACATTGTCCGGGGCCCGAACGAACGAACACCCCCACCAAGTGCTTACTCCGGGTTCGTTCAGTGCGAACGGGTCGAGGCCTCCCTCGGTTCCGACGACTCCAGCCCGCAGGAGACCCCTGAGAGGGGAGCGCGACTCCGTGCCTTGCGACGCGCTCGACCGATCTACCCGCGCGACGGCGAGGGCCAGAGCGCGAACGAGCCCTTCGCGCGGAAGCCGGGCGAGGCGAAGACGTTCGAGTGTCCCGCGGAGCGTGGCTGTCGCCGGCGCAGCGCGGGGCCGGTCAGCGCGCGATCAGCGCGTCCGCTTCGCTCACGTACCTGGGCGGGAGCTTCCGGGCCGGTCCGATCTGGT
>CAYGPA010000098.1:0-12842 GCA_964351535.1 uncultured Planctomycetaceae bacterium | reverse complement strand
CTCCGGCGAGCTCGTCGCCGTCTACCGGGACTTCGCCGCGAACCGCGCGCGGTGGACTGCGTCGACCGACGGCGGCGCCACGTGGCGGATCGACACGCTGCTCGAACTCGAGCGCGCTCCCGCGTGGAACGCCGTGACCGCGCTCGCGCCCGGCAAGGCGGTGGCGGCCGCCTGCGGCGTGCTGGGTGAGGGCGTGCGGTTCTTCGCGGCCGAAGAGCAGCGCTGGGAAGCCCTTCCCGCTTCGAGAGCCGACGCGCCGATCGACGTCTTCGCCGGCCGTATGCGCCTGGCGCCCTCGGGCCCGAGCGCGGTGTGGTGGAGCCTCTTCGAGTTCGATCGCTCCAGGCTCGTGCTGCGCGAGCAACCCGTTCCCTGACGCCGCCCGGGCGGAGTTTCTCGGCCGGCCGCTCGCGTCGCCTTCGGAGCTTCAACGGCCTGCCGGCGCCAGTAGACTGTGCCGCCCCCATGACCGCCTCCCCGCCCCGCGTCCCGAGGAAGACCCTGTTCGGCGTCTTCCTGATCGGCTTCGCCATCCTCTCGCTCGAGGTCGGCCTGACGCGCGTGTTCTCGGTCGTGCTCGACCACCACTACGCGTTCCTCGCGGTCTCGATCGCGATCTGCGGGCTGGGGATGGGCGGACTGATCCTGCACGTCCTGCGGCGCGGCGGGCAGCGCGGCGAGAACGCCGCGATCGCGTCGGCCGCGGGCTTCGCGGTGGCGACGCTGTTCGTGATGGCGGCGCTGCTCTACGCGCTGTTCACGTTCTTCCTGGCCTACTACTGGCTGGCCGGGATCCTCCTGCTGGTCCCGTTCGCGTTCGCGGGCGCCTACCTCGCGGACGTGTTCGAGCGCCACGCGCACCGCGCCGGGCGCGTGTACGCGGCCGACCTGATCGGCTCGGGGCTGGCGGCCGTCTTCATCACGGCGCTGCTGCGCTGGGTCGGCGGGGTCAACGCGTGCCTGCTGGCCGCCGTGCTGGCCGCCTGGGCCGCCGTGATCAGCGAGGGCGCTCCGCGCGCGCGCGTCGCGGCCGGATCGCTGGCGATCCTGGTGACGCTGCTCGGAATCGCCAACGTCCCGTTCGGCTTCCTCGCGGTCGGCTCCGTCATCGCGCCGCCCGGCTCCCCGGCGGCGCAGGTCGCGAAGCCGCTGTTCGTGGACCTCAGCGGGCCCGTCGCCGAGCGTCCCGTGATCGTGCAGAAGAAGTGGAACGCGTTCGCGCGCACGGACCTCGTCGAGAACCCGGGCTTCGGAATGTTCCGGGGCGACATCTACCAGGTGTTCACGAACGGCCACGTGCCCACCTACATGATGCGCGTGAACGCCGACCTGCGCGAGCGGGACCTGACGGTGGAGACGCCGCTCGTCCCCGCCTGGTGGCACATGGCGCGCAACAGCATGCTGGCGTTCCGCCAGGGACCGTTCGAGCGCGTGCTGTGCATCGGGCCGGGCGGCGGCTCGGACGTCATCTTGGCGCTGAGCCAGGGTGCCAAGCACGTCGAGGGGGCGGAGCTCAACGGCTCGATCATCGAGCTCATGCACGAGTACGCCGCGTTCAACGGCTACCTGTACCAGCGCGACGACGTGTCGGTCGTGATGGCGGAGGGCCGCTCGTACGTGCGCCAGGCGAGCGGCACGTACGACATGATCTACGCCGCGCTGACCCAGACGGCGACGGCGGGCGGAGCGACCGCGCTGCTCGAGAACTACATCTACACGCGCGAGGCCTTCCAGGACTACTGGGGGCACCTCTCCGAGAGCGGCATGGCGGCCATGATCGTCCACGATCAGGCGCTGGCGCTGCGCCTGATGTCGACGGCCATCGACCTGCTGCGCAGCGAGGGCATGTCCGACTTCGAGGCGACCGAGCACCTGGCGATGTTCGCGGTGCCGGACTCGCCCTACGCGTTCCTGCTGCTGCTGTCGAAGCAACCCTTCGTCGGGGAGCGGGTCGAGCGCCTGGTCCGCGACGCGAACGAGCTCGAGGTGCGTGCCGTCTACGTGCCGCGGCTGCTGGACGGGATGCTGACCAAGGTGCGCGGCGGCGGACAGAGCTACGACGACCTCGTGGCGCAGGCTGCCGTCGTCGACCCGGAGACCGGCGAGCAGCAGCCGCTCGACATCCGGCCCGTGCCCGACGACCGCCCGTTCTTCTTCGACGTGTTCCACGAGCCGCCGACCGACGTCGTGATGCTGGGCATCGCCGCCGCCGCGATGGTGCTGCTCTTCTCCGTCCTGGCGGCCTTCGCGCGCGGCGAGGGCCACGCGCCGGCCGGCGACGTCTGGCCGTTCGCGCTCTACTTCACGGGCCTCGGCGCCGGCTTCATGCTGATCGAGATCCCGCTGATCCAGAAGCTCGTGCTGGTGCTCGGCTACCCGACCGTCGCGCTCACGACGACGCTCTTCGGGCTGCTGCTCGGCGGCGGCATCGGCAGCGCCCTGAGCCAGCGGCTGGCGTCTCCGGAGAGCGCTGCGCGGCTGGTCGTGATCGCGGGCGTCGGCGCCATCGTCTACGCGGTCACCTTCGCGCTGCTCCTGCCGAGCATCGACGCGTGGCTGCTGCCGCGGGAAATGACGTTCCGCATCGGCGCGCTGATGGCGATCCTCGGAGGGCTCGGGATCCTGCTCGGAATGCTGTTCCCGAGCGGCATCCGCATGCTCGCGCGCTTCGCCCCGCTCGACGTCCCGTGGATGTGGGGGCTGAACGGCATCCTGTCGGTCGTCGGATCGCTGCTGGCCGTGCTGCTCGCGAACGCGATCGGCTTCCGCGGCGTCCTGCTCGTCGGCGCCGGCGTCTACGCCGCCACGCTGTTGCTCGTTCCCGCCATGGCTCGACGCAGTTCGCGCGCGGCGTGAGCGCTCGCGAAGACCTGGACGTCGCCGTGGTCGGCGCCGGCGCGGCCGGAATGCTGGCGGGGATCTTCGCCGCGCGCGAGGGAGCGCGCACGGCGCTGCTCGAGACGCGTGCCAAGCCCGGCGCCAAGATCCGCGTCAGCGGCGGCGGACGCTGCAACGTGCTGCCGTCGGTGATGGAGCTCGAGGACTTCCACACCTCCGGTTCGCCGCGGACGATGCGCAACATCCTGTTCTCCTGGCCGCTCGCGGACGTGCGCGCGTTCTTCGAGAGCGACCTGGGCGTCGAGCTCTACGTCGAGCCCGACACCGGCAAGGTCTTCCCGCGCAGCGACGATGCGCGCGAGATCGTCGCCGCGCTGCTCGACGCGGTGGAGGCCGGCGGGGCCGAGCTGATCGCGCCCTTCCGCGTCGTTCGCCTGACCGCGCCGGACGCCCCGGGCGGCACGTTTCGGCTCGCGAGCGACGCGGGCGAGGTCCTGCGCGCGCGCACCGTGATCCTGGCCACGGGCGGGCTGTCGCTGCCGAAGACGGGCAGCGACGGCGGCGGCTGGGAGATGGCGCGCGCCCTCGGTCACTCGATCGCGCCGACCCATCCCGCGCTGGTTCCGCTGCGGACCTCCGAAGTGGGCTGGACGGAGCTGTCCGGGATCTCGTGCCGCGTGACGCTGACGGCGCGGCGCGGCGACCAGGTGCTCGAGGCGCGCACGGGAGCGCTGCTCTTCACGCACCGCGGCTTCAGCGGTCCCGTCGTCCTGGACGTCAGCCACCGGCGCACGCAGCCCGGCGGGGAAGCGGTGACGATCGAGGCCACGTGGCGGCCCGGCGAGGTCGACTGGGAGGCCGAGCTGCGGCGCGGGGGTCGCGGGACGGTCGCGGGCCTCGTCCGCGAGCACCTGCCCCGGCGCCTGGCGAACCGCCTGCTGCTGCTGTCGGGCGTCGCGGGCGAGACGCGCCTCGCGGAGCTCTCGCGCGACGCTCGCCGCGCGCTCGAGGTCGTGCTGCAGGCCTGCCCCCTGCCCGTCGACGGCGACGAGGGCTATCGCACCGCGGAGGTGACCGGGGGCGGCGTCCCGCTGGCCGAGGTCCGCACGAAGACCCTCGAGAGCCGCTGCGCCGAGGGCCTGTATCTCTGCGGCGAGATGCTCGACACGACCGGGCGGATCGGCGGATTCAACTTCCTGTGGGCCTGGGTCACGGGCCGGAAGGCCGGCCGGGCCGCCGCGCGCGCCGCGGGGACCTCCGGGACGCCGCCGAAGCGCCCCAAGTAGCTCTCGCCACACGAGCTACGGCCACCGGACGGGGGCCTCGAAAACTTCGACGCCGGAAACCCGCCCGAGCCCCTGGTCCCGCGGAACTCCGGTAAGCTGAACGTTCAGCGGAGATGCCGGAGCGTCGGGGGTCGCCCCGTTGGGGCGAGGCTGCCCCGGCCCCTCCGTTCTGAGTTGCGAGTTACGCGGACGGCCGCATCGCGGTCGCCGGGGGGTCCGGTTTCATGACCGAAGCTCGTATCGGGTCGCGCGGCATGTGCTGCGCGGCCGCGCTGTCGATGGCCGCGGGGGCGGCCGGCGCACAGCACCATCACACCCACGACCGGCCGAACGTCATCGTCATCACGACGGACGATCAGGACGCCGCTTCCATGAGCGTGCGCCGGCCCGATGGAGAGTTCGTGATGTCCGCCGTTCGCCGCCGCCTCGGCGACGAGGGCATGACCTTCTCGAACTGCTTCGTCCCGACGTCGATCTGCGCCCCGTCGCGCGCCACGCTCCTGACGGGTCAGTACGCGCACAACCACGGCGTCCTGACCAACGGTGAGCCGCACGGAGGGTACGACCACCTCGACCACGACAACACGCTGCCGGTCTGGTTGAGGGCAGCCGGCTACCGCACGGCCCACATCGGGAGCTACGTCAACGGCTACGGTTCGGACCAGGCCCCGACGCTCGACACGATGGAGATTCCGCCCGGCTGGTCGGACTGGTTCACGACGTTCACGCCGCCGTACCACTTCTTCAACCACAGGATGAACGAGAACGGGCAGATCGTTCAGTACAGCAACGAGGAGCAGGACTACCACACCGACGTCGTGGCGCAGAAGGCCGTGCACTTCATCCACGGACAGTCCGCGAGCCAGCGGCCGTTCTACCTGGCCATCGACTTCATGGCGCCGCACACGCCGACCATTCCGGCTCCCCGCCACGTGGGAGCGATGGCGTCGTACGTGCCCGACGTCGGTCCGGCCTTCAACGAGGAGGACCTCAGCGACAAGCCCAGGTTCCTGCGCCACCGCCACAAGGTCGGCGCGGCCTCCGTGCTCTTCCAGGCGCGGCGGCGAATGGAGTGTCTGCTGGGGGTCGACGAGGCGGTCGACGCCATCGTCCAGGCCGTCGAGGACGCCGGTGTCGCCGACAACACGTTCATCCTGTTCCTGTCGGACAACGGCTTCCACCTGGGCGAGCACCGCCTGTTCGCGGAGAAGGGCTACCTGTACGAGGAGTCCATCCGCGTGCCCCTGATCGTCCGCGGACCCGGGATTCCCGCCGGCACGCGCTGCGACGCGATCGCCAGCACGGTCGACATCGTGCCGACCATCGTCGGCTGGTCCGGAGCCGTCGCGAACCGCGTCATGGACGGCCGCAGCCTGTCGGCGCTGCTCGGCGGTCACTCCATGTCCTGGCGGACCGCGCTGCTGCTCGAGAGCCCCTTCCACCGCGGCCACGCGGCCATCCGCACGCGCGGGTTCGTCTACGGCGAGTACGACTACGACGACGACGGCGTCGTCGAGGATCGCGAGCTGTACCCGCTGTTGCCGCACGCGTGCAGCCCGGCTCCCGACCCGTTCCAGCTGCAGAGCCGCGCGTCGTCTCCCTGCCTCGCGTCGGCGCGCGACCTCCTCGCACAGCGCCTGGCGGCCCTGCGGAACTGCAAGGGCTGGGAGTGCTGGGAAGAGATGCCGATGCAGGAGCACTGACGCGCAGCGCGACGCCGGGGCACCTGCGCGCGTACGCACGCGGGGAGCTCGCACGGGGCCGTTTCAGCCTCCTGTCGGTCACGCATCCACGATCCAGCGGACGATCGGGAAGGTCGCGGCGGAGATCACGGCGATCGAGACCAGGTTCAGGGCGAAACCGGCGCGGCACATCTCCGGGATCGTGACGTAGCCGGAGCTGAAGACGATCGCGTTCGGCGGGGTGGCGACGGGCATCATGAAGGCGCAGCTCGCGCCGAGGGTGGCGGGGATCATGAGCTCGTAGGGGTGCAGGCCCAGGGCGGGGGCGAGGGAGGCCAGGATCGGCAGCAGCGTGGCGGCGGTGGCGGTGTTCGACGTCAGCTCGGTCAAGAAGACCATGCCCGTGGTGACGAGCGCGACGAGGACGATCGGCGGCAGGCCCTCGAGCGCGCTCGCGCGGCTGCCGAGGAAGTCGGCGACGCCCGTGGCGTGGATCGTCTGCGCGAGGCTCAGGCCGCCGCCGAACAGCAGCAGGATCCCGAACGGCAGGCGCCTGGCCGTGTTCCAGTCCAGCGCGAACTCGCCGCGGCTCGGCGCGACCGGGATCACGAAGAGCGCCAGGCCGGCGGTGATGGCGATGCCGGCGTCGGAGAGGCCGGGCAGGAACGGCTCGAACAGCGGGCGCGTCATCCAGCCGACCGCGGCCGTGACGAAGACGAGGAACGTGGCCCACTCGCCGGGGCGTGCGCGCCCCAGGCCGCGCAGCGTCGCGCGGATCGTCTCGTCGCTGCCCTCGATGGGTTCGCTGCCGACGTGGAACGCGATGCGCGTCAGGTACCACCACGTCGCCGGCAGCAGCACGATCGCGACCGGGAGGCCGGCGAGCAGCCAGCGCTGGAAGCTGATCGAGTCGCCGAAGCGCTCTGCGGCGTTGCCCGCGAAGATGCCGTTGGTCGGCGAGCCGATCAGGGTCGCGAGGCCGCCGATCGACGCCGCGTAGGCGATGCCGAGCATCAGGCAGGTCGCCAGGCGCCGGTGCTCGGGGCGCGCGTTCGAGAGGTCCTCGTCGCTGCCCAGGACGAGGTGCAGGATCGAGAGCGCGATCGGCAGCATCATCGCCGTGGTCGCCGTGTTCGAGACGCACGCGCTGAGCACCGCGGTCGCGAGCATGAAGCCGCCGACGAGCGCGACCGGCCGCGTCCCGACCGCGCGCAGCGTCAGCAGCGCGATGCGTCGGTCCAGCGACCAGCGCTGCATCGAGAGCGCCATCAGGAAGCCGCCGATGAACAGGAAGATCAACGGGTGCGCGTAGGGCGCCGCGGCCTCCTCCAGCGTGCGCGCTCCGGTCAGCGGCAGGAACACGACGGGCAAGAGCGCCGTGGCGGCGACGTCGATCGCCTCGGTCAGCCACCACGTTCCCATCCACAGCATCAGCGCCAGCGCCAGGCGACCGGAGCGCTCGAAGGGGACGGTCTCCCCGGCGATGTCCGCGTATTCGACGGGCAGCCAGGTCCAGGCCGCGAGAGCGAGCGCGGGACCGCCCACGAGGCCGATCCAGCGCAGCGTCAATCGCCGCGGACGCAGGGCCTCGGCCATGGGCTCCGTTGCTCTTGAAATGACGCGGGGCGCGGTTTTGAATGGGCAGTCCGGTTCATCCAGAGAGTCTCCAACAAGGACCCCCATGCAACACGAACTTCCGGCCCTCGGCTTCAGCGCGGACGCCCTCGCGCCCCATATCTCCGCCGAAACCTTCGAGTACCACCACGGCAAGCACCACGCGGCCTACGTGACGAACCTGAACAAGCTGATCAACGACACCGAGTTCGCTGAGAAGGACTTGGAGGCCATCGTCAAGGGCAGCAAGGGTGGGATCTTCAACAACGCCGCCCAGCACTACAACCACTCCTTCTACTGGAAGTGCATCACGCCCGGCGGCGACAAGGAGCCCCAGGGTGCCCTGCGCGCGGCGATCGAGAAGAGCTTCGGCAGCGTCAACGAGCTCAAGGACGAGTTCGTGAACAAGTCCGTGACGCTGTTCGGCAGCGGCTGGAGCTGGCTCGTGAAGAACCCCGACGGCTCGCTGTCGGTCGACCAGTACAAGGACGCCGGCTGCCCGCTGACCGACGGGAAGACGCCGATCCTCACGTGCGACGTCTGGGAACACGCCTACTACGTCGACTACCGCAACGCGCGTCCGAAGTACGTCGAGACGCTGTGGAGCCTGCTCAACTGGAACTTCGCCGGACGCAACTTCGCCTGAGCACGCGCCCGTGATCCGCGCGCTCCTCTGGACCCTGGCCGGCCTGGCTCCCGCCGCCCCCATCGCCCCCATCGCCCCCATCGCCAGGGGGACCTCCGACGTCGACGCCGCCCGCGCCTCGCGCGACGGCGGCTCGACGCCGGAGCCGGACAGCGCGCAAGAGGCCGACGCTGTCCTCGCGCGCTGGGCGGCGCGGGTCGAACCGGCGGCGGACGAGCTCTCCTGGCAGACCCTCCCGTGGCTGCCCTCGCTGTGGGAGGGTCTCGTCACCGCCGGCCGGCAGGAGAAGCCGCTCCTGCTCTGGGTGATGAACGGTCACCCGCTCGGCTGCACATGAGGCAACGGCGTTCGCGGCCGACGGTCTGTCTGGTCCGACCCGCGAGCGCGTGAACTCGCCGCGCAGTTCGTCCCCGCGGCCGACGAGGTGTTCCGGCTGCAGAGCGGAAGCGACGCGGAGTGCGTGCTGTTCCAGCGCCTCGCCGAGGAGAGCTTCGCCGGCGGCGGCCGCGCCGCGAGCCGCACGCGCCAGGGGATCTACGCCGTCGCGCCCAGCGGGCGGCTGCTGGGCTCGCTGAACTCGCTCGACTCCGAGCGCGTGGCCGGCGTGCTCGAACGCGCGCTCGCGGAGTGGGAGCACCTGCCGCCGGAGGACCGCCGCCTGGCCCCCGACGTCGCCGAACGCATCGCCGTCCAGCCCTGGGCCGGCGTCGACCGCTTCGAGTCGAGCTACCCCGCGGACGGCCTGGTCCTGCGCGCGACGTTCCGCGACCTGCCCGAGGGGGCGGGGGAGGCCCGGCGCGGGCCGCGGCCGCGCGACGAAGACGCCGCGCGGGACCGCGGGGCATGGAACCTCGATTTCGCGTGGTTCCGCGCCGGCGAGCTCGCGGACCTCGTTCCCGCCGACCTCGAGGTCGGCGCGACCCACGCGGTGCCGGCCGCGCCGGTCCTGGAGCGCCTCGCGCGCTTCCACCTCGTCGACAGCGTGCGCGGGCAGACCTGGGCCTTCGACGCCGGCGACGTCGAGTCCGCGGAGATGACGGTGCGCGCCCTCGCGCGCGACGGCGACGCGCTCGAGCTCCAGCTCGACGGATCCACGCGCGCCGTGTCGCACCGCCCGTGGCGCATCTGGGGCGCGGGGCCGCGCGGGGATCGAGACCACGTTCGCGGCGTCGAGGCGCGCCTCTTCGGCCGCGCGACGTTCGACACCCGAGCGCGTCGCTTCACGCGCTTCGACCTCGTCGCCGTCGGCGAGCGCTGGGGCGGCTCCGACTTCAACGGTCGCCGCCAGGAGCCGGAGGCCTCGCCCTTCGCCGTCTGCTTCCGCGTCGCGCGCGAGGTGCCCGCCGAGCGCGTCGCCCCGGCCTTCCTGTCGCTGTACGGCTGGGAAGACGTCAGCGGCGGAGGCTGCGCACCGCTCGAACCCGACGAAGCGCGCTGACGCGCTCGACTTCGCGAGCACCCGCGATTCCGCTCGCCGGGCGCCTCGCGCGCCGCGCGGGACAGACCACGCGCTGCGCCGGGCGAACCGGGCGCCGCGCCGGACGAATCGCGCGCCGCTCTGGGCGAACCGGGCGCCGCGCCGAGCGAACCACACGCCGCGCCGGGCGTCGCGGCGACTCGCCCGAGCCCGCGGGGCGCCGCGCGTGGGTTCAGTCCTTTGAAGGTGTCGCGAGATCCGGCAGCTCTTCCCGCGGCAGCAGCACACTGCGCACGCGCATCGGCGGTTCGGGGTCGACCCAGACGAACACGAGGCCGTCCTGCCACGGCGCGAGCCGCGCGAAGCCGGCGCGGCGCTCGGCGGGGACGCTCGCGAGGGTTAGCGCCTTCGAGCGCGCGCGATCCGCGCCCACGAGGCGCAGGCGCCACTCCGCCTCGCCCCCGGCGTCCTCGAGCCAGGCGACCGCCAGCTCGCCGCGCGACGTGAAGGCCGCGGCCGCGCGGCCCAGCGGTCGGCCGGAGTCGATCGCGATCGGCCGCGTCGCGCCCAGCTCCTCCGGCGCGCCCAGCGCGGCGCGCACGGCGCCCGCGCCTCCGCCCGCGGCCGTGTACCAGGCGGCGCCCATGCGCGCGCCGTGCGCGGCCAGGCTCGGCCCGTTCACGGGGCAGCCGTCGATCTCCCAGCCGTCATCGTGTAGCGCTCGCGGCGCGGCCCAGGCGTCCGCCGCGAAGCGCGCGAGCGCGATGTCGCGCACCTCGCTCGGCGAGCGGTCGCGATAGGCCGCGACCACGACGTCGCCGCAGGCCGCGAGCGCCGTGCAGCAGCAGTCGCACGCGCGCTCGTCCACGACGTGCTCGGGCCCGAGCGATCCGTCGGCGCGCACCTCGCGCGCCAGCACGCGCATCGCCGCGCTCGTCGAATCGGGCAGAGATGCGTCGGCGTAGGCGCGACCGTCGAGCCACAGCGCCTGGAACCCGCTCGCGCGCGGCAGTAGCGACGCGAAGCCGTGCTCGGTGGGGGAGTCGTCCTCGTGCAGCCGGACGGGCTCGTTCCACGTCGCTCCGCCGTCGGGCGAGAGGCGCACCATCACGTGGTAGGCGTAGGTCTCCTCGCCGGCGCGCTGCAGCCAGTGCGCGAGCAGCCGGCCGTCGGCGTCCGCCGCGAGGGACGGCACGTCGGCCCAGTTCACGAACCAGTCGGGCCCGCGGGCCACCTCGCGGGGCGCGGACCAGCCGTCGGCCGCCAGGCGCGCGAAGCGCAGCGCGTGCTCCTCGCCCCGCGGCTCGACCCAGGAGAGGCGCAGGACGCCGTCGGCGCCGACGGACAGGCCGGGCTGGGCGCTGCCCGCGGCGCACGGGACGTGGAGCTCGCGGCCGGGCCAGGGGGCCTCCCCGGCCTCGAGCGGGGCGTTCTCGACCGTCTCGCGGCCCACCGGCGTCGAGGTCCGTCCACATCCTGGGAGGGCCAGGCAGGAGATCCCGACGGCGACGGCGAATCGCCGTTCGCTTCTCGACCCCGCCACCCCTCGCTTCCGGGAGCCGACAGGAGCCCTTCCTCGCCCGAGAATCCGCATCGCGCTCAAGCGCGGAGAGTAGCGGCAACCGATGCGGGGGGGTGGATCCGAACCCGGGTTCCGAATCCAGCATGCCCTCCCCGCGATCCAGACCCTTGCGCGCCCTTCGCCGCCCGTCCCCGGGGGTCGTCCTCCTGGCCTGGCTGGTGTTCGTCGGCTGCGCCGTGCAGCTCGAACCCGTCCGCGAGCGCTACAGGGAGGCCCAGGTGCGCTACCAGGGCTTCGTCGTGCGCGGCGAGGACGGCGTCGAACGCGCCCAGGGCGCCTGGACCTTCTGGTACGCCGGCGGGATCCGCCAGGCCGCCGGCGAGTACCGCGACGGTCGCGTCCCGAGCCCCGCCGACTGCGGTCCGGATGCGACGGAGGTCCCGGTCGAGGGCCGCGAGGGCCCGTGGTGTGAGTGGAGCCCGTCGGGCCAGATCCTCGCGCGCGGCCGCTACCGCGACGGCCTCCGCGCCGGTCTGTGGACGAGCTGGTACGAGAACGGCAAGCGCCGCCGCCACGGCGCCTGGCACGCCGGCCGCGAGCACGGCCACCACGTCGTGTGGCACGCGAACGGCCGTAAGCGCAGCGAGGGAGCCTTCGCCGAGGGCCGCCCCATCGGCCTCCAGCTCCTGTGGGACGAGCGCGGCACCCTGCGCGAACGCCGCCGCCACCTCGAAGCCGAGCGCAGCGTCGTCGTGCGCTTCGACGAGGCCGGCCGCCGCATCGAGCGCGCGCACTACCAGGGCGAGGACCTGCACGGCCGCCGCGAGCGCTGGCAGCCCTGCGGCCTGCGCCTCTCGATCGAGACCTGGCGCCACGGCGAGCTGCACGGCCCGGTCCTGCACTTCCACGAGAACGGCGCCCTCGCCAGCACCGCGCGCAACGCCGAGGGCCGCCGCGAGGGCACGTGGACCCGCTGGCGCCCCGACGGCACGCGCCAGCTCGAGATCGAATACCGGGACGGCCAGGCCGTCGGCCCGCGCGTCGTCTACCGGGGCAACGGCTCGAAGCGCACCGAGGGAAGCTGGAGCGGATCGCGCCCGGTCGGAGTGCACACCGTCCGCGGCATCACGGGCCGCACGGTCCGCGAGGTCGACCACGGCGACGTGGCGGCGGCGACGCCCCTGCAGCGCTGATCGACGCGCTCCGTCAGTTCTCGTATCCGGCCCAGCCGGAGCCGAGGCAGGCGGTGCAGTCCTCGAGGCCCTTCTTGGCCGAGGCGTGCTGGCACTCGCGCGGTCGGCCGTCGTCGGCGGGGACGACCTTCACCCAGCCGGAGCCGTCGCAGGCGAGGCAGCCCTTGCCGCTGTCGTCGCCGCCGTGGGCGCAGGGAGCCAGGACGAGGTTCGGGTTCGTCACGGCTGCACCCTCACGGGTTCGGTTCCCTCCGGCAGCTCGCGCTCGAGGATGACCTCGAAGTACCTGGCCGTGCCGTAGACGGCGGTGCCGGGGGCGAAGACCTGGACGAGGCGCCAGCCGTCCTGCGCGTGGCTGCGCACGACGTCGCGGTACTGCTGGCGGGCTTCCTTGCCGGCGCCGAAGACGCGGCTCTCGCCCAGGCGAACGAACTTGTACTCGTACTTCGGCATGGGGGCAGAGACGCTCGGGGCGCGCCGTTATTCGACGGGAGGTCAGCCTTCCTGGACCGCACGCGCGGCGGCGAGCTTCTTGGCGCGGCGGCGCATGCGGCGGGCGAGCACGCGGATCACCGGGGGCGCGAGGCCGCGCAGGAACGGGCGGTAGAGGACCCAGGCCGCGCGCTGGTTGCGGTTCAGGGCGC
>CAYGPA010000097.1:2242-12849 GCA_964351535.1 uncultured Planctomycetaceae bacterium | reverse complement strand
ATCAACCCGCAGGCCGTCTGCCTGCGCGACCTGGACCGGCCCGAGGTGCGCATCGGCTGCGAGCTCGGCTACAAGGTGCTCGAGGCGCTCCAGTACCGCACCGGATTCGCGCACATGGAGTGGTTCCGGACGCCGAAGGGCGAGGCCGTGTTCGGCGAGATCGGCGCGCGCGCCCCTGGCGGTCGCTTGACGCACGTCATGAACTACTCGTGCGACATCGACCTGTTCGTCGGCTGGGCCGAGGCGGTGTGCGCGGGCTCCCTGTCGCAGGACACGCGCAAGAAGTACAACGCCGCCGTGATCTTCAAGCGCGCCGACGGCGCGGGTCGCACGATCCGTCGCATCGAGGGGCTCGAGTCGCTGATGACCCACTACGGCGAGCACGTCCCGGTCATCGACCTGGTGCGCGTCGGAGAGCCGCGCCGGGACTGGCGCAAGGTCGTCGTGGGCGACGGCTGGATCGTGGTGCGCCACCCCGACCTCGAGACGACGCTGAACATGGCCGATCGTTTCAGCACCGAGCTCAGGATCCACGCGGAGTGACCATGGCCGGAAAGCTCGTCATGCTGGGTCCGCAGCGCTGGAACCCGACGCTGAACACCGTCGTCGCCGAGCACGGCGTCGAGGGTCGCCTGGCCCTCGTCACGGCGGGCTGGGAGGAGCGCGAGGACGACGACGCCGAGCTCGTGGCGCACCTCGACGGCCGCGCGGTCAACCTGAACGTCTGGGGACGTCTCGAGGACGTGTTCCAGAAGGACCCCGAGCTGCTCGAGGCGATGCGCGCGCGCCACGATCGCCTGCGCCAGCTCCAGGCGGTCTATCGCGATCGACTCGACCACGCGCTGGAGGCCGCACGGCAGATGCTGTCGATGTCGGGCGACGCGCTGCTGCTCGATCCCGAGCGCGAGGCCGCGATCGACGACGTTCGGCGCCTCGACGCGCACCACCTACGGCGCGTTCGCGCGCTGCACGCGGAGTTCCAGGAGCGCTGGCGCCCGGGCGAGCGCGCGGCCGTCGCGCAGCAGCGCGCGGAGGTCCGCGGCCTGCTCGAAGGCTGCGCCGGCCTGTGCATCGCCGGCGGACACGTGGCGGTCCTGTTGAACCGCATGCGCGCGCTCGACGTGCTGGACGGTCTCGGCGAGCGCCCGATCTTCGCGTGGTCGGCCGGCGCCATGGTTCTCGGCGAGCGCATCGTGCTGTTCCACGACAGTCCGCCCCAGGGCGCCGGCAACGCGGAAGTGCTGGAGACGGGCCTGCGCGCCTGCTCGGGCATCGTTCCGCTGCCACATGCCGCGCGCCGCCTGCGGCTGGACGACCCCATGCGCGTGGGGCTGTTCGCGCGTCGCTTCGGACCCGACCTGTGCGTGGCGCTCGAGGAGGGCGTGCGCGTCGAGTGGGACGGGGCGCGCTGGCGCGCGAGAGTCGCGACCCGGCACTTGACCCCGGACGGCTCCCTGGCGGACGTGGAGGCGGCATGAGCCTCGTCATCCAGGAGCTCGAACGCGGCCTGCAGAAGGGCCCGATCGACGTCGACGGCTTCCTCGAGAGCCACGAGTTCCCGATCGTCGAGGGCTCGAAGGCGACGTTCGTCTGGCACGGCCGGGCCGATGCCGTGCACCTGCGACACTGGATCTACGGCCTGACCTCGTCGCAACCCTTCCATCGCTTCCACGGAACGGACCTGTGGATCCTGGTCATGGACATCCCGCCGGGATCGCGGGTCGAGTACAAGCTCGAGGTCGTCAACGGAGACCGCCACCAGCTCGTCCAGGACACGCGCAACCCGCACCTCGCCACCGATCCGTACGGCGCGAACTCGGTCGTGCACGGCGAGGGCTACACGTTCCCCGACTGGGTCGAGCACGATCCCGACGCGCGCCCTGGCGAGCTGCAGGAGAAGCGCTGGCGCAGCGAGATCCTGGGCGACGTGCGGCCGCTGGGCGTCTACCTGCCCGCGCGCTTCCGGACGACGCGCCGCTATCCGCTGCTCGTCTTCCACGACGGTCAGGACTACCAGCGCTTCTCGTCGCTGAAGACCGTGCTGGACAACCTGATCCACCGGCTGGAGATCCCGCCGCTGATCGCGGCGCTGACGCAGTCGCCCCGCCGCATGGTCGAGTACGCCGACGATCCGCGCCACGCCGACTTCCTCGTGAAGGAGCTCGTGCCGTTCCTGTCGAAGGAGTACCCGCTGGTCGACCGCCCGGATGCGCGCGGCCTGGTCGGCGCGAGCTTCGGCGCCGTCGCCAGCCTCTCGACCGCCTGGCGCCATCCGGGCTACTTCGGGAAGCTTCTGCTGCAGTCGGGATCGTTCGTGTTCACCGACATCGGCGAGCACGATCGCGGACCGGTGTTCGACAAGGTCGTCGATTTCACCAACGCCTTCCGCGCGAATCCCGGCAAGCCGGCCGAGAGCGTGTACATGAGCTGCGGCCAGTACGAGTCGCTGATCTACTACAACCGCTCCCTGCTGCCGCTGCTGCAGTCGACGGGCATGTCGGTGCGTTTCACCGAGGCCCGCGACGGACACAACTGGGAGAACTGGCGCGACCGCCTGCGTGAGGGGCTCTCGTGGCTCTTCCCCGGCCCCCTCTGGATGGTCTACGAGTAGGAAGAACTGCATGGGAAAAGTGACCCGAAGGATCGGGCTCTCGCTCGGAGCCGATCTGTGCTGGCCGATCTGCTACGAGCGGATCCTGAACGACCTGAAGCTCTCGCTGCCGATCGACGGCAACGAGACGACGTTCGAGTGCGAACGTGTCACGATCGAGCCGTTCGACCTGCGCCAGCCCGTGCGCTACGACCTCGTCCTGGACCGGCTGACGCACTGGTACAGCACCAGCCGCGAGTGGATCAAGAAGGCGGTGGTCATGAACGACCTCTACGTCCTCAACAATCCGTGGTCGGTGCAGTCGATGGAGAAGCAGACCACGTACTGCGCGATGATGCACCTCGGGCTGCGCGTCCCCGCGACCAGCCTGATCCCGCCCAAGGAGTACGAGGACCAGCCCGACCTGCAGGCGACGCTGAGCCGCTACGCGAAGCTGTTCGACCTGGGCGAGGTCGGCCGGCGCGTGGGCTTCCCGCAGTTCATGAAGCCCTACGACGGCGGCGGCTGGGTCGGCGTGACGCGCATCGAGAACGAGGAGGAGCTGGAGGCGGCCTACGCCGAGAGCGGGCGCTTCGTGATGCACCTGCAGGCCGGCGTCACGCCGTACGACGACTTCGTCCGCTGCGTCGGGCTCGGCCCCCAGGTGCGGATGGTCCGCTACGACCCCGCGGCCCCGCTGCACCAGCGCTACACGTCGGCGCGCGAGTTCCTCGACGACGACTCGATCGCCGAGCTCGAGGACATCACCCTGACGATCAACTCGTTCTTCGGCTGGGACTTCAACTCGTGCGAGTCCCTCAGCCAGGGCGGCGCGTGGTACCCCATCGACTTCGCCAACCCCTGCCCCGATTCGCAGGTGACGTCGCTGCACTCGCACTTCCCGTGGCTGGTGAAGTCCAAGCTGCGCTGGTCGCTCTACTGCGCGGCGACGAAGAAGCGCATGCGCCGCAACCTGGACTGGGACCCCTACTACGAGATCGCGAGCACCGACGCTCCCTACCGCGAGAAGCTCAGCGCCTACGCCGCCATCGCGCGCGAGCGCTTCGAGACGGATCGCTTCGAGGAGTTCTGCGACGAGCACCTCGGCCACCTCGACGAGGTCACCTGGGAGTTCTTCGGCGGAGACGTGGCTCGCGACGCCATCCGGCAGAAGGTCCAGTCCCTGTTCCCCGAGCACGAGCACGACGAGTTCACCGAGTACTTCTGGCAGCGCATCCAGGAGTGGCGCGAAGCCGAGAAGAGCCCCCGAGGAGCGCGATGAGCAAGGTCACCGAGAGCTGGAAGTCCGAACGTCTCGACGGGCGCGAGGTCCGCGTCGCGCGCTACGGCGAACTCGGAACGCCCGTGCTCATGTTCCCCACCGCCGCGGCCGACTTCGAGGAGTGCGAGCGGTTCCTGATGATGGACGCGCTCGCGCCGCTCCTGTCCGGCGGCAAGATCAAGCTCTACTCCGTCGACAGCGTCGCCGGGAGGGTCTGGATGCAGGAGGACAACTCCGTCCCCGCGGCGGCGCGCATCCAGAATCAGTTCGACGCCTTCATCTACCACGAGCTCGTGCCGGCCATTCGCAAGGACTGCAACGACGACCAGGCCGAGATCGTCGTCACGGGATCCTCGATCGGAGCCTTCAATGCGCTGGCTGCGACCTGCCGCCATCCGGACGTGTTCTCCCTGGCGATCTGCATGAGCGGGACCTACGACCTGCGCAAGTTCCTGCAGGGCGACCTGAACGCGGACTACCTCCACGCGTCGCCGCTGCACTTCCTCCCCCACATGCCGGAGGGCGAGCACCTCGACCGCCTGCGCGAGCGCTTCGTGCTCCTGACGCACGGAACGGGACGCTGGGAGGATCCGCAGGAGTCCTGGCGCGTCGCCGACGCGCTCGGCAAGCGCGGCATCCCGAACCGCGTGGACGAGTGGGACGCGGAGTGGGACCACGACTGGCCCACGTGGCGACGCATGCTGCCGCAGTACCTCGAAGAGCTGCTGTAGCCGCTCGTCGCGGCACCGGCATTGGGACGGACGTCCCGGGCGGGAAACTTTTTCGGGGGATTTGCTCCAGCGCTGCCCCGTGGGAAGACGAACGATTCTCACCCGGCACTGGGTCTGAACCGCGTCTCCCTACCCGCCCCAACCTCGTGGCCAACGCCCGCTCAACCCGCGACATCGACCTTCTCGTGAAGGCCTGCAACGAGCTCTCCGGCAAGGCCGCAGGGCTCGCGCGCGACTACCGTGGAATCCCCACGCGCACGGACCTGCGGCGCGCGATCGAACAGGTCCAGCTCGCCAGCGCCTTCCTGGACCGCGAGATCGGAGACCCGATCCCCACGCTTCCGGGCGGATTGCGTCGCGTGGTGTCGGGCCTCACGACGCGGCTCCTCGGCGGAGACGGCGGTCCCGAGGAGAACGAGACGAGCGAGGACGACGGCGTGCAGCGCGTGTCGCTGAACTCGACTCGCCAGGTGCCGATGACCGGGAACACCGAGAGCATTCCGCTGCCGGGACTGCTGTTCTTCCTGCAGGAGCACCGCAAGACCGGCGCGCTGAACGTCGTCACCGAGGCCGAGGTCTTCACGGTCGAGTTCGAGAGCGGTGAGCTGGTCCACGCGGCCAGCGACAACTCGCCCGAGGGGTGCCGCCTGGGGGAGATCCTGGTGCTGCAGGGCGCCATCGCCAGCAAGCATCTGCAGACGCTGCTCACGAAGTACTCGCGCATGCCGGGGCGCCTCGGCGCGGCCCTGACGCGCGGCGAGATCGTCACGCGGGAGCAGCTGCGCATCGCGCTCGAGCACCAGATCCAGGAGCTCTTCGATCGTCTCCTGCGCGCGAACAACGCCTACTTCCACTTCACGGACGGGAAGACCGACTCCAACGACGGTCGCGTCCGCATGAACGTCACCAAGCTCCTCATGGAGACCGTGCGCCGGGACGACGACTCCTGACACACCGACGACGATGAGTGCCCCGACCAAGTCCGAGACCGAGCTCCTCACCCAGCTCCGCGCGCTGCTCCGCAAGGCCCTCGAGCTGAGTGAGGACAATCCCGCGGCGAGCAGCCATCTGGACGGCCCCATGCGGCACGTCGAGATCGCCGTCCGGCTGATCCAGCGCGCCGTGGGCGAGTCCAGTCCGGAGCACCTGCCCACGCGCGGGATCGGCTCGATCGTGTCCCGGCTGATGCACGGGCTCTCGACGGAGCCCCGCACCAAGGAGGCTCGGGACCAGGAAGCGCGCACGCACAGGTCCGTCCCGCTGACCGGCAGCAGCGAGAACGTCCCGCTCCCCGACCTGATCAGCTTCCTGCAATCGCAGGGCAAGAGCGGTGTGCTGAAGGTCGTCGGGGAAGAGGAGATCTTCACGATCGAGATCGAGAACGGCGTGCTGATCCACGCCAGCAGCGACAACTCGCCGGCGCAGTGTCGCCTCGGCGAGGTGCTGGTTCGCCAGGGCTTCATCGACGAGAAGCGCCTGACGCGCTTCTTCGAGAAGTACAACGGTCGCCGTCAGCAGCTCGGCGAGGCGCTGCTGCAGGACGAGCTCGTCAGCGAGGAGCACCTCGAGACGGCCCTCGAACTGCAGGTCCAGCAGCTCTTCCACCGGCTGTTCGACACCGCGAGCGCGTACTTCTACTTCGTCGAAGGCCGGGCCGAGGTGCGCGACCTGAGCATCCGGATGAACGTGACGCAGCTCCTGATGGAGAGCGCGCGCGTTCAGGACGAGGTGCGCGGCCTGCGCCAGGCCATGAATCCCTGACGGCTGCCGCGGTCTCGCGGGACGCGCGCAGCGTCAGAACGCGTAGCGGCGCGGCACGACGACGATGCCGGACTCCGTGACGAGGAAGCGCCGCTCGTCCTCCGCGCGGTCGTAGCCGATGCGGACACCGTCGGGAATGCGCGTCCACTTGTCGATGATGGCCCGGCGCACCTGCGCGCCCCGGCCGACGACGACTCCGCGGAAGAGGATCGAGTCCTCCACGACCGCGCTCTCGTCCAGGAGGACCCGGTTGCCGAGGATCGACCGGCGCACCTTGGCGCCGGAGACGACGACCCCCGGGCAGAGCAGGGAGTCGAGCACTTCGGCGCGTCGACCGTTGTCCTCGTCGAAGACGGTCTTGGCCGGAGGATCGTTGTGCCAGAGCGTGAACGTGGGCCACGACTCGTCGTACAGGTTGAACTGCGGCTCGACGCTGCAGAGGTCGAGGTTGGCGTCGTAGTAGGCATCGAGCGTCCCGACGTCGCGCCAGTAGGCCTTGCCCTTCCCGCCCACGTCCTGGAAGTGGTGCGCGACGACCGGGTCGGACCCGATCATCTTCGGGATGATGTCCTTGCCGAAGTCGTGGCTGCTCTCGGCGCCGAGCTCGCCGTCCTGGCGCAGTCGCTCCAGCAGGGCCTCGGTCTCGAACAGGTAGATCCCCATGGACCCGAGACACGATCCCGGACTGCCGGGGATCTCCTTGCCGCGCTGCGGCTTCTCGGCGAACGAGAGCACGCGGTCGCGCTCGTCGATCTCGAGGATGCCGAAGCGCGGACTCTCCTCGACGGAGATGCGCACGGCGCCGATCGTCGCGGCGGCCTCCTGCTCGATGTGCTGCCGCAGCATCGCTCCGTAGTCCATCTTGTAGACGTGATCCCCGGAGAGGATCAGTACGTGCTTCGGGCGCTCGTCGCGGATCGTGTCGATGTTCTGGAAGATCGCGTCCGCGGTGCCCTGGTACCACTTGTCGGTGCTCTCGTGGTGCGGCGGGCGGACGCTGATGAACTGCTCCAGGCGGCGGGGCAGGAAGTTCCAGCCGAAGCGGATGTGCTCCTCCAGCGAGCGCGCGCGGTACTGCGTCAGGACGTAGATGCGCCGCAGCCCGGAGTGGATGCAGTTGGAGAGCGTGAAGTCGATGATCCGGTACGCCCCACCGAACGGCACGGCGGGCTTCGCGCGCATGCTGGTCAGGGGATTCAGGCGCTCGCCCTGACCGCCGGCCAGGATCAGCGTCAACGTGTCGCGGAGTTCGCGCGTGGGGTCTAGCGTACCTGCCATGGGGTCGTGGACTTCCGGGATGGGGTCGTCGGCCCGAGCACCGGGTCGACGCCGCACCGGGCCGACGCAAGGAATCGTAGCAAGAGCCGGCTCGGATCGCTCGGGTGCGGGCGGCGGCCTCCTGCCCCTTCCCGGCCGGGTCCTGCATCCTCTCGCAACCCTGCCGTTGATGCGCCCCACGAGCCCGGCGAAGATGCAGGCGCCATGACCGCAGCAAACTCTCCTCTCTTTCGTTCCGATTGCGACACCGCGAGCCTCGAGGAGTTGCTCGGCCGCGAGTGGCTCGAAACCAACGGAACCGGAGCGTTCGCGGCCGGCACGCAGGCGCTGTGCTCGACGCGGCGCTATCACGGGCTGCTCGTCGCGGCGCCTCCGGAGAGCGCGCGGCGACACGTCTTCCTCAGCCGCTTCGAGGAGCGCGTGCGCCTCCCGTCCGGCATGGAGCCCCTGTCGACCGCGCACTACGGCGAGGTGTTCTCGCCGCAGGGACATCGCCACCTGGTGCGCTTCGAGCTGGCGCCCCACCCGCGCTTCACGATGCGCGTGGGCGAGCTCGAGGTCGTCCGCGAGATCCAGCTCCTGCGCGGCCGGGCCGCGGTCCTGTGCCGCTACAGCGTCACGGGCTCCGAGACGCCCGTGCAGCTCGAGCTGCTGCCGCTGCTCGCCTTCCGCGACGCCGACGCCCTGACGGTCGAGAACGACGCGCTGGACCCCCGCGTCCGCACCTCGGACGACGCCTGGACCGTGCGCCCGTACGCCGCCCTGCCGGAGCTCGCCTTCACGGCCGGCCGGCGCGCGGCCTCGAAGAGCCGCTCGAAGGTCGAATCCGGCGCCGCGTTCGACGCCGAGCCGACCTGGTACCGCACGGTCACGTACCGGGCCGACGAGGCCCGCGGCTACGCCGGGACCGAGGAGCTCTTCTGCCCCGGAGCCTTCACGATCGACGTGCCGC
Source organism: uncultured Planctomycetaceae bacterium (assembly GCA_964351535.1). Classification (GTDB taxonomy): domain Bacteria; phylum Planctomycetota; class UBA1135; order UBA1135; genus JAUIDW01. The sequence continues at coordinate 4,255 of CAYGPA010000097.1, read as the reverse complement.
CCGGCGGCGAGGTCGTCCTCGCCGCGTCGCTGGACGGCCCCGTGGAGGACCCGCCCGAGGCGTGGCGCAAGCAGCGCTCCGCGCGCCGCCGGCGCGTCGCGAAGGACTTCGACCGCGCACCGCGCGTCGACGGCCTCCAGGACGTGTCCCGGCGCAGCGCCGTGGCGGCGGACGACTTCCTCTACGAGACGCCGGCCGGACGTCTGGCCGTCGATGCGGGCTACCCCTGGTTCGGCGAGTGGGGCCGCGACGCCTTCATCGCCCTGCCGGGCCTGACGCTCGCGCGCGGCCGGCTGAAGGACTGCGCCCGCGCGCTGTCGAGCGCCGTGGAGTTCCTGAGCGACGGACTGCTGCCGAACATCTTCGGCCTCTCCGTGGCCGACAGCCACTACGGCTCGATCGACGCCGCGCTCTGGTTCGCGCGCTGCGTGCGCCTGTACGAACAGGCGGGCGGAGCGCGCGGACGCATTCGCAAGGAGTACCTGCCCGCGCTGGTCGAGATCGCCGAGGGCACGCTGGCCGGCACACCCCTCAGCGCGCCCGTCGGGGACGACGCGCTGGTCCGCTCCGGCTCCGCCAAGCTCAACGCCACGTGGATGGACGCGCGCACGCCCGCCGGCCCGGTGACGCCGCGGGCCGGTTTCGCGGTCGAGATCAACGCGCTCTGGTACTCGCTGCTGCACCAGCTCGAGAACCTGTGCGACGACGCCGGACAGGACGCGGAGCACCGCCGCTGGCGCGAGCTGCGCAAGCGGGCGAAGCACTCGTTCCTCGAGCGCTTCTGGCTCGAGGACGGCTACCTCGCCGACGTCTGGAACCCCGGAGACGTCGACGCGCGAGTGCGCCCGAACATGGTGATCGCGGCGGCGCTCGAGTGGAGCCCGCTCTCCACGAAGCAGCGCGCCCACGTCGTCGACCGCGCCCAGCGCGACCTCTTGACGCCGCGCGGACTGCGCACGCTGGCTCCGGACGCCGCCGGCTACCGCGGCGTCTACGCCGGGGATCCGGAGCAGCGCGACGGCGCCTACCACCAGGGCACCGTGTGGCCCTGGCTGCTCGGGTTCTACGTCGAGGCCTCGCTGCGCGCGCACGGGACCGGCAAGGCCCAGCGGCAGTTGCTCGCGGGCCTGTGGGGCGAGGTCGCCACGGAGCTCGACCACCGCGGCGTGAACCACCTGTCCGAGGTGTTCGGCGGAGATCCGCCCTACGCCGCGGGCGGGACGTTCGCCCAGGCGTGGAACACCGCCGAGCTGCTGCGCTCCCTGCACCTCGTGGAACAGGGCCTCCCGTGAGGACCCTGATGCTCGGCTGGGAGTTCCCCCCGGAGCTCTCCGGCGGCCTCGGCACGGCGTGCCAGGGGCTGGCGCGCGGGCTGACCGAGCTCGGCGCGCACGTGACCATGGTCCTGCCGACCCTGAGCGGCGAGGAGTCCGCGCCCGGCACGGAGCTCGTCGCGACCGACACGCTGCCCGTGGGCCGGCTGCGGGCGCGCCGCCGCTACCTGGAGGAGGCGGGCAGCCTCGCGGGCGACGCGCCCGCCGGCGAAGCCGCGCGGCGCAGCCTCGAGGTCCTGACCGTCGCGAGCCCCCTGCGACCGTACCTCTCCGCCGCGGGCTACGCCCGGCGCCTCGCCGCGGTGCGCAAGGGCCTTCCCCCCGAGTCCGCGGACTCCGCGGAGCCCGCGCCGGAGAACCAGCCGATCCACGGCCGGCGCGACCCGTACGGACCGGACCTCTTCGCCGAGGTGCACCGCTACGCCGAGGCCGTGGGCGAGCTGGCCGGCTCGGAGCGCTTCGACGTGGTGCACGCCCACGACTGGATGACCTACCCGGCCGGCCTGCGCGCCAAGGCGACCTCGGGTCGACCGCTGGTCGTGCACGTGCACTCGTGCGAGTTCGACCGCGCCGGCAACGAGCCCGACGAGCGCATTCGGCAGGTCGAGCAGATCGGCTTCGAGGCCGCCGACAGCATCGTGTGCGTCAGCCGCTACACCGCGGAGCGGGTCGCGCAGCG
>CAYGPA010000097.1:0-2142 GCA_964351535.1 uncultured Planctomycetaceae bacterium | reverse complement strand
CCGAGGACCGCGAGCCGCTGGTGCTCTTCCTCGGCCGCCTGACCTGGCAGAAGGGCATCGACTTCCTGCTGGCCGCCGCGCGCCTGGTCGTCGGACACGACCCGAGCGTCCGCTTCATCGTGTGCGGCGACGGCGACCTGCTGCCGGAGACCATCGAGCGCGCCGCGCGCATGCGACTGGCCCGGCACGTGCACTTCACGCGTTTCCTCGGCCGCGACGAGGTGAACGCGCTGCTGGACCGCGCCGCGGCCGTCGTGATGCCGTCGGTCAGCGAGCCCTTCGGCCTGGTGGCGCTCGAGGCCGCCGTCGCCGGCGTCCCGGTCGTCGTCTCGCGCCAGAGCGGCGTCAGCGAGGTCCTGCGCAACGGGCTGCGCGTCGACTTCTGGAAGGTCGACGACCTGGCGGAGAAGATCCTCGCGCTGGTGCGCCGACCGGCGCTGCGCGTCGCACTGACCGAGGGCGCCGCCGACGAGGCGCGACGCCTCAGCTGGCAGCGTTCGGCGCTCGTCCTGCTCGGCGCTTACAGCGAGGTGGTCCCGTGACCGACATCGTCTTCTACTTTCAGGTGCACCAGCCGTTCCGGCTGCGCAAGTACAGCTTCTTCGACATCGGCAAGAACGACGACTACTTCGACGACGAACTGAACGAGTTCATCGCCGAGCGCGTCGCGGAGCGCTGCTACCTGCCGGTGAACGAGGTCCTGCTGCGAGCGATCGAGGCGACCGACGGCCGCTTCCGGTGCTCGTTCTCGATCTCCGGCACCGCGCTGCGCCAGTTCGAGCAGTGGGTCCCCGAGGTCATCGAGAGCTACGCGCGGCTCGTCGACACCGGCTGCGTGGAGCTCCTGTGCGAGACGTCGCACCACTCGCTCGCCTCGCGCATCGACCGCACCGAGTTCGTCGACCAGGTGAAGGACCAGCGCCAGCGCCTGAAGCGCCTGTTCGGCGTCGAGCCGCGCACGTTCCGCAACACGGAGCTGATCTTCGACGAGGGGATCGCGCGCACGGTCGAGGACATGGGCTTCGCGACGCTGCTCGGCGAAGGCGCCGACCAGCTCCTCGGCCGCCGCAGCCCCCACGGCGTGTACCGACCGCGGGGCTGCGAGCAACTGAACCTCCTGCTGCGCGACTACGAGTTCTCCGACGACATCGCCTTCCGCTTCAGCAACCGCGAGTGGGACGGCTATCCGCTGATGGCCGACACCTACGCGAAGTGGCTCGGACAGCTCCCGGAGGACGCCCGCTTCGTCGGGCTCTTCATGGACTACGAGACCTTCGGCGAGCACCAGGCCGCCGACACCGGGATCCTGGACTTCCTGGAGTACCTGCCCGGCTTCGTTCTCGAGAACCCGCGCCTCGCCTTCGCCACCCCCGACGAGGTCTCCACCGCGCCCGGCGAGGTGTCCAAGATCGAGGTCCCCCGTCCGATCTCCTGGGCCGACGCCGAGCGCGACCTGACGGCCTGGTTGGGCAACCCCATGCAGCGGGCGGCCCACGAGGCCCTGGCCGACCTGCTCCCGGCCGTCCGGGCTGCCGATCCCGGGACCGGCGAACTCCTGGAGCGCTGGCGGCGCCTCTCCACTTCGGATCACGTGTACTACATGTCGACGAAGTGGTTCAGCGACGGCGACGTCCACGAGTACTTCAGTCCTTATGATACGCCCCACGACGCGTTCATCCTGTTCATGAACGTGCTCGACGACCTCGGGCGGCGCCTCGAGTCGCGCGCCCGCAAGGGCCCCGCAGCTCGGTCCCGGTAGCCCGGCCCGCGGTCCGCCTCTCTCGCTTCCTTGCCCGTCCCCCGACTCTCCCCGGAGTTCCAGCCCGTGTCGTCCCCCTTCTCGCTCTTCGAGGTCAGCTGGGAAGTCGCCAACAAGGTCGGCGGCATCTACACCGTTCTCTCCAGCAAGGCCAAGACCGTCCGCGAACACCTCGGCGACGAGTACGTCGCCGTCGGCCCGTGGCTGCTCGAGGACGACGAGCACTCGCCGGACTTCGAGGAAGAGCCCGGGCACGACGCCTTCTGCGAGCGCTGCCGCGAGGCCGGCGTCCCGGTGCGCCTCGGCCGCTGGAAGATCCCCGGCAGCCCGCGCGTGCTGCTGGTCGAGTTCTCGAGCCTCTACGACCGCAAGGACGAGATCCT
>CAYGPA010000096.1:0-12938 GCA_964351535.1 uncultured Planctomycetaceae bacterium | reverse complement strand
GACCTCGGCGAGCGTGGTCAGCGACTCCGACAGGAAGCAGGACACCGCGCTCAGCACGCCGTGCTAGTCGGGCAGCAACCCCGTCAGGAGGGACGCGGTCGCGGGCCACGTCCAGCTCGCGGTCGAGTACGCCTCCTCGAAGCGCACGCCGCGGGACGCGAGCCGCGCGAGGTGCGGCGAGGTCTCGCGCTCGTACCCGTAGGCCGACAGGCGGTCCGCGCGCAGCGTGTCCATCACGACGAAGACGACGTTGGGGCGCTCGGGCGACGAGCGCTCGCGCGGAACGCGCGTCTCGCGCACCAGGCGCAGCCCGCCGAATCCGGCGGGAAGCGCGGGCGCGTCGGGCCAGCCGCGGACCTCGGTTCGCAGCCGCACCTCCGAGCCGCCGACGAGCTCCAGTCCGCCGCCGGGCACGTCGAGCCACTCCGTCCCCGCCCAGTCGAGCGTCTCCTCCAGCGCGACCTCGCCGTCGAACACGCGCGCGCCGTCCACGTCGATGGTGAACCCGACCCGCGCGCCGCTCGGAACCGGCTGCGCGAACGCGCTGCGGTCGACGCCCGCGCGCAGCAGCAGGCGCACGGCCCCCAGCTCGGGCGGAACGGAGTAGGACGCCTCCGCGGGCGGCGGCAGCAGGAAGGCCGGCATGTCGGAGCCGTCCATGCGGTAGTCCGAGCCGGGACACAGCACGCCGACGCGCGGCGCCGCGTCGGGGCGCTCCGCGAGGACCTCGAGCACGAGCTCTCCGGCCGCCAGGTCGCGCAGCGTCGTGCGGATCGGCATCTCGTCGTCCGGCTGAGCGAGAAACCGCAGCGCCACGGGCGAGAGCAGCGCCACCGCGCCGCAGGCGACGATCCAGGCGCGGGCGCGCCGCAGCCGCGCCACGACGAGAGGCAAGAGCGCCGCGCAGCCGCACAGGCAGACGAGCGCGATCAGCGAGGTCGCCTGACCCGTCGTCGTCCCGAGACCGACGCGCCGCGAGGCGTCGCCGAACCAGCCGAGCGCCACGGCGCCGAACGCCAGGCCGCCGAGGCCCGCCGTCGCGAACCACGCGGCGACGCGCGCCGACCCGGTGCGCGAGCGCGTGAACGCGGCCAGCGCCCCCGCGAAGCACCCGGCCAGGCCGGCCTCGAGCAGGATCCGCGGCAGACCTGCGGCGAGGCGGACGCGGAAGAGCTCCGTGTCGCCGCCGTGCGAGACCTGCTCCATGCCGAAGAGCAGCAGCACCCGCGCCAGGGCGAGGGCCAGGCCCGCGATGAGCCCGACCGCGAGCCAGCGGGCCGCGGGACTCGTCTCCTTCGATCGCGCCATCGGCGCATTCTAGTGGGGTGCGTCCGAAGTTCGGCGCCTATGTCGCCCCGCCTGGACGCCCCTGGCGGCGTTGCGGCTCCTCCGAGTATCGCAGCGGATACGCGTCGTCACCGCGCCTTGCCAGGGACGCCCAATCGAGCCGACGTAGGTGCCGAACTTCGGACACACCCCACTCGTGGGGTGTCGGCACGGATCCTCGCGACCGTTCGCGGGATCCCGCTCGCAGCGCGGGGCTCAGCCCAGCTCGGCCACGAGCGCCTCGAAGCGCCAGCGCCAGGGGTGGTCGTCGCCGGCGAGCTCGAGCGCGCGGCGGGCGTCGGAGCGGGCGCTCTCGCGCTCGCGGCGCGCGCTGGGGTGCATCGCGACCTGCGCCAGCCCGGCGCGCTGCAGGCGCGCGAGCGCGCGGTCGAACCAGGCCACGGCGAGGTCCGGCTCGAGCCGCACGGCCGCGTCGTAGTCGCCCACCGCGCCCTGGAGCAGCTGCCGAGCGCGCTCGTCGTCGCCGCGGCTCTTCAGCACGCGCGCGAGCTGAACGCGGCACGCGCCGCGGTTCACGAGGGCCGCCGCGAGCTCCGGACGCACCGTCAGCGCGGACGAGAACTCGCGCGCGGCGATCTCGAGGCCGGTGTGGAGCTCGAACGACGCCCCCTGGGCCTGCGCGCGCAGCGCTCGCCGCAGCTGCACCTGTCCGCGCAGGCCGTAGGCGGTCGCGTCGTCCGGCTCGACGTGCAGCAGCAGGTTGAAGTCGAACAGGAGCTCCGGGATGCCGGAGAGCGTGAGCAGCTCGCGCTCCGGCCGCGGCGAGTCTCCCGTCGGCCCGCGCACGAGGTACGCGGGCCGCAGTCCGCGAACGAGGTCCGAGGTGATCACGGAGTGACGCCAGGCCAGCTCGTCGTCGCCGGTCGCGAGGTAGACGCGCGACAGCGCGAAGTGCGCGTCGCGGAACAAGGCGTCCATCTCGATCGACTCCTTCAGCGCCTCGACGGCGCCCTCGAGGTCGCCGCGCAGCCACGCGAGCTGGCCGCGCGCGAAGTGCCACTCGGTCGTGGCCGCCGCCGGCTCGTCGCGCAGCGCCCGGGTCAGGTCCTCGATCGCGCGGCGCCGCCACTCCGCGCGCTCGGGGTGCGGCGGCTCGTCCGGGTAGGGCTCGGACGCGCACACGAGCGCGGCGAGGGCGAGCCCGCGCTCGTAGGGCAAGCGCTCGAGGTCGTCGCGCAGCTCCGCGGCGCGGTCGAACGCGACGAGCGCCTCGTCGTGGCGTCCCTGCGCCCGCCGCAGCTCGCCGAGGAAGAACCACGGATGCGCGACGTCCGCGCGCTCCGCGAGGAACGCCTGGCACTCGCCGACGGCGGCCTCGAGGATCTCGAAGGCCGTCTGCTCGTGCCCCACGCCCGACGCGCGCGCCGAGCCCGCCTCGCGCAGGGCCGTCTGCACCACGTCCGACAGCGAGAACACGCGGTCGACGAGCGCGCGTTGCGACTCGGCGGCGATGCGCCGCTCGCGCGCGTTCATCACGAGGGGCGCGGCGATCAGCGCGGCGACGCCGGCGGCCGCGAGGCCGGCCACGAACGCCCCCTGGCGCCGCGAGACGTAGCGCCGGAGTCGGTACGCGAGCGACGCCGGCCGCGCCTCGACGGGCTCGCCGTCGAGCCAGCGCTGGAGGTCGCTCGCCAGCGCCAGGGCGGACGCGTACCGACGCGCGGGGTCCTTCTCCATGCACTTCGCCACGATCGTCGCGAGGTCGCGGTCGACGGCCGGCGCGCGCGTGCGCAGGGGCCGGGGCTCGTCGTCGGCCACGCTGCGGAGCAGCTGGAGCACGTCCTCGGCTTCGAAGGGCGGCCCCCCCGCGAGGCACGCGTACAGCGTCGCGCCGAGGCCGTACACGTCGGTGCGCGGCCCGACGTCGCCACCGCGGCCGGCGGCCTGCTCCGGCGCCATGTAGGCCGGCGTTCCGACCACGCCTCCGGAGAGCGACAGCGAGGACTTCACCGCGCGCTCCTTCACCAGGCCGAAGTCCATGACGTAGACGTGCGGCCGGTCGCCCGCCTCGACCATCAGGTTGGCGGGCTTGACGTCGCGGTGGACGATCCCCTCCCCGTGCGCGTAGTGGATCGCGAGCGCGGCGTCGCGCACGAGCGGCACGAGCTCGCGCGGCTCGTCCCACGCGCGCGCGTCGAGCGTCACCCCGTCGACGCGCTGCATGGCGATCGCGTCCGGCGTCGCGTCGTACACCGTCGCGATGTGCGGGTGGACGAGCCGCGCCGCGGCGCGTGCCTCGCGCAGGAAGCGCTGGCGCGCGGAGCCCGACAGGTTCGCGCCCTGCGTCAGGACCTTGAGCGCGACGGGGCGCCCGAGCTCGCGGTCCCAGGCGTCGTGGACGACGCCCATGCCGCCGCGGCCGAGCTCGCCGCGCAGCTCGTAGCGCTCGAGGTCGATCGCTCCGGCCGCGGGCGCGTCGCGCAGCGGCTCGCCCGCGGCCAGCAGGCGCTCGTAGGCGCCGGGCGGAAGGTCGCGGGTCAAGGTGCGTGCTCCTCGAAGAGCCACGCGAGCTCGGCGCGCAGGTCCTCGTCGCCACCGACGGTCTCGAGCACGGCGGAGCGCAGGTGGGCGCGGTAGCGCTGCTTGGCGCGCGCGAGGTGGTTCGACACGTCCGTCTTCGAGATCCCGTGGCGCTGCGCGACCGCCGCGTAGTCGAGCTCCTCGTTCCCGAGGAAGTAGTCGCGGAACACGGCGAAGACGACTCCGCGCCCCGCGGCGACGAGCTCGCGCTCCGTCTCGTCGGCCGCGCGCGCGAGCAGCTCGCGGCGCCACATGTCGTCGAGCAGCTGCTCCGGCGTGCGCTCGCCGGGGTCGGGCAGCTCGAGGGGTTCGTCGCCGTCGAGCGCGACGAAGCGCTGCCCCCCGCCGCGTCGGATGCCGCCGGTCGAGCGCCGGCGGTCGTGCAGGAAGTTCACGAGGCAGCGTTTCACGAAGCCGCGGAAGCGGCCGCGGGACGGGTCCAGCCGGGCGAGGAAGTCGCCCTCGAGCATCCACAGGAAGAACTCCTGCGTGGCCTCGCGCGCCTCGTCCTCGTCGCGGGCTCCGCGCGCGCGGACGTAGGCGGCGATCGGGCGGAAGTAGCGCCGCGCCAGCAGCTCGAACGCGGCTCGGTCCGCGTCGGGGTCGGACCCCGCGCCGCCGATCAGCCGCGTCCAGTGCGTGCTCGGGAAGGCCTGCGGGCCCGCGTCTCGGGTGTCCTGGCTCACGACGCTGGTTTCCTGGAGAATCCCCGATGAGCTCGGTTCGGCTTCTCCGTACCGGAGTGTACCCCGAGCCGAGCGGCAGTTCGTTCGGCCGAGAACGCCCCTTTCGAGGCTTCCCGCAACGCCGGAGACACCATGAACGCCCTGGCCCAACTCGCCCTCGCAACCCTCGTCGCCCCCGGCCCGCTGCCGACCGAACAGGAAGCGCTACCAGAGGCCAGCCAGCTGCTGGCCGAATTCCGCGCGGCGCTCGGCGCTCCCGAGAAGCTCGCGGCCGTCGAGAACCTGCGAACACAGGGAACGGTGCGGTGGGTCGGTCTCGACGGCGAGGGCACCTTCACCAACGTCTACGCGGGCCTCCACCGCGGGGCCATGCTGATCCGCTTCGAGAGCTTCGGATCCCTGGAGCTCTTCGAGGTGCGCACCGACGGCGAGTTCGTGTGGGAGGTCTCGCCGCTCGAGACGAAGGTGCGCGACGGCTGGGACGGCAGCGAGTTCCTGCGTCGCTTCGGCGTGTACCAGCACGCGCCCTGGCGCAGCATGTTCACCTCGGCGCGGACGGTCGGCAAGGAGACCCTCGACGGAGTCGAGCACTGGCGCATCGAGCTCGACCCGCTGCTCCTGACCCCCGCCCACGCGGGCGGCGACGGTGCGAAGCCCCCGCCTCCCGACGTGTGGTTCCTGAACGCCGAGACCAAGCTGCTCCGCAAGGTGGTGGCGCACGGAGCCGGACTTCACGGCACCTCCAGCGAGGTCGTCTACACGCTCGGCGACTGGCGCCCGGTCGACGGCATCCTGTACCCGCACGCCCTCGACCTGACCGTCAGCGCCTACACGATGAAGGCCGTGACGACCTCGATCGAGCACGACGTCGAGCTGCCCGAGGACACCTTCGCGATGACCGACGAGGTGCGCGAGCTCGCCCGGCAGCACGCGAGCGGCGAGGCGGCCCACCGCCAGAACGCGATCACCGTGGAGCAGCTCGACGCGCGCCACATCGCCTCGATCCGCGTGACGTGCAGGCTCGAGGAGATGAAGAGCACCCTCTCCCAGATCCTGCCCGAGGTCTTCATGTGCGCCTCGTCCTCCGGCGCGAAGATGACGGGCCCCCCGCTGGTCGTCTACCACGAGTGGGGTGACGAGATCGACCTGGAGGCGGCCGTCCCGGTGGCCGACCCGATCGAACCCCAGGGTCGCGTGAAGCCCCAGTCGCTGCCGGCCGGCGAGGCCGTCGTGGCCTGGCACTTCGGTCCCTACGAGAAGCTCCGCGACACGCACGTGCGCATTCAGGCGTTCTTGAAGGAGCATGGGCTCGAGCAGCGCGCCCCCGCCTGGGAGGAGTACGTGACCGATCCGGGGATGGAGCCGGATCCCTCCAAGTGGCGCACGAAGGTCGTGTGGCCCGTGCGCTCCGCGAAGGGAGACGGCTGATGCCGTCCGCCGCAGCGCGGGTCGCCGTCGACTTCGAGCACTTCGGCGGGCTCCACGCGGACTCGACCGCGGTGAAGAACCTGCTGGCGCACGCAGGCGTCGTCGACCCGCGCAGCGGCGAGCCGCTGAGCGAGGCCCTGGTCCTCGGCATCGCCGGGGGCATCGGAGCGGGCTACGCCTTCTGCCCGTCCGTCCCGCGCCACGGGCTCGGCGGCGGCATCGCCGTCGTGGCCCGGCACGACTCCGCCGACTACGCCGGGCGCTTCCACGGCAAGGTCTTCGAGCGCCTGGGCGTGAAGGTCGACGTGGCCGAGGCCACGACGGCGAAGGCCGCGCACAGGAAGCTCGTCGGGGCGCTCGAGGGCGGGGAACCCGCGCTGATCTGGTGCGGCCGCTCGCTCTCCTACGACCGCGCGGACGCGTACTCGTGGTGCGCGGGCGGGCTCTCCGGCTGGGCCGCGGTCGTCTACGGCGTCGACGAGGCGCGCGGCGTCGCGCAGCTGGCCGACGTCGCCGCGGGGCCGGTGGAGGCGACGCTCGAGAGCCTCCACGCCGCGCGCGGCGCGGTCTGCACGCACAAGCGGCGGATGCTGACGGTCGCCCGGGCGCCGAAGCTCTCGGCGGCGACCCTGAAGCAGGCCGTGCGCGCGGGACTGCGCGACTGCGTCGGCGAGCTGCGCAAGCCGCGCATGAAGACCTACAGCCTCGCCGGCCTCGTCCAGCTCGCGAGGATGATGCCGAACGACCGCAACCAGGCCGGTTGGCTGAAGGCCTATCCGGGCGGCAAGCTCTGGTGGCCGCTGAAGGACCTGTACGTCAGCATCGAGGCGGAGAGTCGCGGCGGCGGACTGATGCGCCCGTTCTTCGCGGAGTTCCTCGACGACGCCGCGGGCCTTCTCGGCCGCAATGCGCTGCGCGCCTCGGCGCGGGAGTACCGCGAGCTCGGCGCGCAGTGGACGGCCTTCGCCGAAGCGGCGCTGCCCGATCGCATCGCGGCCTTCAAGAAGCTGAAGGGCCTGCTGCGCAAGGTCCCCGCGCTGTTGCGCGACAAGGGCGCGAAGGGACTGAAGCAGCGCGACCTGGCGCTCGATCGGCTCGACGGGCTCGAGCGCAGCGTGATGAAGCAGTTCCCCCTGGCCCCGGCCGCGGCGCGCGCACACCTCGAGCAGCTCTCCGAACGCGTCTTCGAGCTGCACGCGGCGGAGTGCGAGGCGCTGGACGCCCTCGCGGCCGCGGTGAAGTGAAGCGCGCGCCCCGCCGCCGGGACCGGCGGACGGAGCGCGCGCAAGGACGCCCGGGGGAGTGGGCCCGGCGCTACTGGATCTCGTACTTCTTGAGCTTCCGGTAGAGGGTGCTCTTGCCGATCTTCAGCAGCTTGGCCGCCTTCAGCTTGTCCCAGCCGGTGACCTGGAGCGTGTCCAGGAGACACTGCCTCTCGTAGGCCTCGAGGCTGAGGTCCGCACCCGCACCTGCGCCGTCCGCCACGCGCGTGCGGTCGCGGGCGACGTCGTTCAGCGGAGAGTGCGTGCCGCGGTTGATCGCGACCTTCGAACGCACCGGGTGCAGCACCTGACCGTCGGGCAGGCTGCCGCCGAGGTCGCGCAGGCTCTGCGGGAGCTCGGCCAGGCCGATCTCGGAGCCGCCGGCGATCGAGCACGCGCGCTCGACGCACGTCTCGAGCTCGCGCACGTTGCCCGGCCAGGGGTAGTGCTCCATGGCCAGCAGCGCCTCCTCGGAGAACTCGAGGTGGTTGCGCGCTCCGCAGTAGCGCTCGAGGAACGACTGCGTCAGCGGTCGGACGTCCTCCATGCGCGTGCGCAGCGGCGGCGCCTCGATCCGCACCCAGTCGACCTGTTCGAGCAGCTCGCGGGCGAGGCGCCCCTCGCGCGCGGCGATCTCGGGGTCGTCGCGCGTCTCGAGGACGATGAGCGCGTCGGAGCGCTCGATCCGCTCGCTGCCGACGCGCCGCACCTCGCCGGTGCGCAGCATCTCGAGGATGCGCAGCTGCAGGTCGGTGGGCATCGTGTCCGCGAACTGCAGCAGCACCGTCCCGTGGCGCGCGAGATGCAGGGCTCCCGGCCGATCCGAGCTCGCCTCGGGAAAGGCCCCCTTGGCGTAGCCGAAGACCTCGCGCTCGAGGTGTTCCGCGGAGAGCGCGGAGCAGTCGACCGGAATCAGCGGCCCGGCGCGGCCGCCACCGAAGTGCAGGCTGCGCGCCAGGAACGACTTGCCGGTACCGTCCTCGCCCCAGATCAGGACGGGCGCGGCGCTGGCCGCGGAGCCGTGCTCCGCGACGAGCTCGCGCGCCCTGGAGATCTGCGGCGAGTCGCCGACGATGCGCGAGGGACGGAAGCAGGCGCGCGCAGCCTCGCGCAGGACACCGACCTCCTGCCGGGGCAGCCCCTCTTCCTGCAGCGTGAACATCTCCGCGGCCACGCGGCGACGTCCGGCATCCAGGAGCAGCACGACACGCTTGCCCGGGTCGCGCTCGCCGGGATTGGGGACGAGCGGGACGACCGTGGCCGACAGCGATCGGGTGGCGCGGTTCGATCTCGACTGCAGGTCGAAACGGAAGCCCTCGCGAACGTCCGTGTGGGCGTCTCGCACGAAGGCCTCGAGCCCGCTGGACGGCGCCAGGCTGCCGAGATTGCGCCCCTCGAGGTTGCTGCCGAGGTAATCGCGCGCGCCGCGGTCCGCGAAGCGCACGATTCCGTCGCGGTCCACGACCAGCAGGCCGTCCGGGTGGGCGGCCGACAGCTCGCGGGTGACGAGCGCCTGCTCGCCGCTCTCGCCGCGGGCGGTCTCGGAGTCCGCCGAGCGCTGATGGCTCTCGCGGAGCCGCCGGAGCTCGTCCTCCAGCGACTGGACCTGCCGCCCGAGATCGATCAGCCGCGTGCGCACGCGCAGGTGCGCGCGGACCACGTCCTCGAGCAGCGGCATGTCGGACTTGGCGAGGAAGGCCTCGCAGCCCGCCTCGAAGCCCTGATGGGTCTCTTCCTTCGTTTGGGCCCGGTTGGAGACGACCAGCGTCGGCACGGCCGCGATCTGGGGCGTCTGCTTGATACGTCGACAGACCTCCGTCGCTCCGATCCCGGAGCTCAGGTCGGCGGCGACGAGGAACAGGTCGAACGCCTCGCGGCGAGCTTCGAGCAAGCCCTTGGCGCCGTCCTCGGCCACGGAGACCGTGTAGCCCTGGTCCTTGAGACGATTCTGCAACAGGAGCCGTGTGGACGGCTCGTCGTCGATCACGAGAACTCTGCTCACGGAGCAACCTCCCCCTGCTTCGAGTCGGCAGCTCCCGCCGCCGTGTGGATTCGTACCGACGCACGCACCGCGGCGTTCGAAGCTCGCGCGCGATGGGACACGTCGTGGATGGATGGCGCACACAGGCGGGGGGGCGAGCCGGTGTGCGCAAGACGGAGCCGAGCCCGAACTGGGGTCCGGACTCTGGGTTTCCCGTATTCCACAGTATGGGACGACAGATGCAATGCGCGGCCCGCGCCGCAGAGCGGCTCGCGCAGGAGTCGAGGTGCCACCAAACTCATCCCCTTGAGCTGAAGACCAAGCCCAGCTGACACACAAATGGGGGGACGGGTGCGGCAGCGAGGCCTGCTGATTGACGATTGCGGATTCCCCGTTTTGCATCCGCACCCCAGCCTCGGAGGGGTCCTCGTTGGCGGATTTTTTTTGGGCGGCACTCTTGAGGCATTGCGACTTCCTGAAAAGGACCGTCGCGACGAGCTTGCTGTGAGCCTCATCATCCGGTTCCCGATTCGAGGCGTGAGCGAAGCCGTCGACGGGGGCGTCCCGCTCCGGCACCGAGCCGGTCCAGCGCCGTCCTCGGCCAACCTCGCGTGCGTCCGACGAGCCTCCGGGACCCGCCCGGCAGTCCGCCCCGGGGTATGCTCCGCCGGTGTCCGCCGGCGAACCCGGAGCGGAGCGCCCGCGAGCTTCCCTGGGGGGGCTGCTGAGGCACTCCTCCATCTATGGCGTGGTGCCGCTCGTCCAGCGGGCCGCGGCCCTGTTCCTGGTGCCGCTCTACACCTCCTACCTGGTGGTGGCGGAGTACGGCGTCATCGAGCTGACCGATCTGCTCGTGATCGCCCTGGCCCAGCTCGTGGGCAACAACGTGCTCCAGGGGATGACGCGCTTCTACTTCGAGGCGCGCGACGAGCGCGACCGGGCCGCGGTCGTGACGTCCGTGACGCTGGTGACCACGCTGGCCGCGTGGACCGCGGTCGGACTGCTGCTGGTCCTGGGCCGGCCCGTCGTCGACACGCTCTTCGACCGCGCCGATCCGAGCCTCGCCCACCTCGACCTGCGGGAGGCGTTCGTCCTGGCGCTCGTGACGCTCCCGTTCATGCTGTCGACCCAGGCGGGGTTCGAGTTCCTGAAGATCCGGAGGCGTTCGGGACTCTTCGCCGGGCTCCAGATCGGCAAGCTCTTGCTCGAGATCGGCCTGAAGGTCTGGTTCCTGGTCGGCCTGGGCTGGGGCCTGCGCGGCTTCCTGCTCAGCAACCTGATCGGCGAGGCGCTGACGACGCTGGTCCTGACCGCGCCGATGATCGCGGGACTGCGCGCGCGGATCTCCTGGCGCGTCCTGCGCCCGATCCTGGCCTTCAGCGCTCCGCTGATTCCCGTCGGCCTGATCCAGCTCGGCATCCATCAGCTCGACCGCTTCCTGCTGCGCTCGTTCGGTCCCTCGATGGACGCCGTCGGGATCTACGGCCTCGGCTACAAGGTCGGCTACCTGGTCAACGCGGTCGTCTTCACGTCGTTCCTCCAGATCTGGTACCCGTGGATCTACGCGCTGAAGGACGCGCGCGAACGCGCCGTTCAGGTGGCGCGTGCCAGCACCTATGCCGTGCTCGTCGTCGGCTCCGCCAGCATCGTGCTGATCCTCTTCGGGCGGCAGTTCGTGCACGTCCTGTCGGGCAACGACGACTACCACCCCGCCTATCGCATCGTGCCGTGGGTCGCGACGGGGTACGTCCTGTGGGCGCTGTACGGCGTCAGCCAGACGCCGCTGTACGTGGCCAAGCGCACCTGGCCGATCTTCTGGATCAACCTGGTGGCGCTCGCGGCGAACGTCGCGCTCAACGCTTCGCTGATCCCCGCCCACGGCGCCGTCGGGGCCGCCTGGGCCACGGCGGGGACGTTCGCGACGCTGGCCGTGCTCGGCATGTGGACCAACCGGCGGATCGCGGAGGTGCCCTACGAGCTGGGTCGCCTGGCCGCCGTGGTCGCGGCCGTGCTGCTGTCCGCGTTCGCGGCGCGGTGGCTCGACGGCCCCCTGGACGCGAACCCGTGGGAGCTCGGGCTGCTGGCCGTCAAGCTGGCCGGCTCGGTCGCGGCCCTGTTCGCGCTCTGGTTCGGCGTGCTGCGCGCGGAGGAGCGCGCGCGAATGATCGCCATGGTGCGCGCGCGACTGGGTGCGCGGGGCTAGGCGCTGTCGGGGCTTCGCCGCGCGACGATCGTCACCCGCCGGCCGCGGGCGTACTCGTCGTCCGGATCACCGGGGAGCGGCGGCAGGAGCTCCGGCTCGAACCCCGCGCCGCGCAGCGCTCCGAGCAGGCCCGCCACGTCGTCGGCCGGCCCGCTCCCCGCCGGCGCGCCGTCGGAGAAGAGCTCGGGCTCCGCGGCGGCCGCGGGCCGCGCGGAGAGGCGCGTGTCGAGCACGACGACCTCGCGCGTGTTGCCGGCCGCGCGCCGCAGGACGGCGTATCCGTTTGCGGCGGGGTCGATCTCGCCGGCCCAGAGCGTCACGTCGTAGGGTCCCAGGCGCTCCAGACGCTGCCACGTCTCCGTCGTCGACGGGTCTCCGCACAGGAACGCCCGCCGCTCCGTGGGCAGGAACGCGTGGTGCGCCCAGTAGAACTCGGCCTGCCGCAGGCGGCGCTCGGACGGCTCGACGCCGACGACCGTCTCGGCCCCCGCCTCGGCCCAGTGCGCGGACCAGTACCCGCAGTCGCAGCCGATGTCGAGGATCGCGCGCCCGCGCAGGTCGCAGGTCGCGGCGACGCGGTCGACGAGGCGTGCCGCGCGGGACGCCACCGTGGCCGCGGCCGGCGACTCCGCGGAGTCGACCGGCGGCTCGACGCGCAGCTCGCCGAACGCGACCGGGAAGCTCCACGGCCCGAGCTCGTCGACCTGCTCGCGCAGGCGCGCCGCGAGGGCCTTGCCGGGGTGAATCGAGGGCGGGTCGATCGCCGGGGTCGTCTCCGCCTCCACGGGCGCGGGCTCGTCGATGGACGGGGGGTCGGACGACGGCAGCTGCGGCTCGCGAGCCGGCGGGTACCCCAGCACGCCGGCGACCTCGTCGGCGGCACGAATCGTCCGCGCGCCGGTTGCCGCGAGGGCCCTCGAGCGCGGTTCGAAATCGGCGGCCAGGGCGATGACCCCGTCCACGGCCGCGCCGAGGCGCCGCCAGTCGGTGGCGTCGAGCGCGTCGTCCACGAGCAGCACGGAGAGCGCGCCGCCGGCGCCGATCGTCCGCTTCCAGGCCGCCTCCAGGGCCGTGGAGACCGCCTCGATGCCGCCGTCGATCGCGGGATCGTGACGCAGGCACAGGCAGGCTTCCTCCTGTCCGAGGAGCGGAGTCGCGAACGTGCCGAACAACGCGTCGAGCTGGGCCGCGTCGCGGTAGTCGGGCCAGGCCAGCAGGCGCAGCCTCGCGTCGGTCGCGAGCGGCAGCGGCTCGACGCTCTCCTCGTCGCCACGGGGCAGGGGACAGGGTGCGCCACTCTCGCCCTGCAGCGAGGGCACCTCCTCGAGCTCGGCGCCTTCGGTCGGGTCGGCCAACCCGGGCTGCGCGGCAGGCTCGACGTCCCGCACGGTCCCGTCGGATTCGACGTCCGCGACGGACACCGCGGGCTCGACGGACACCGCGGGCTCGACGGACACCGCGGGCTCGACGGACTCCGCGGGCTCGACGGACTCCGCGGGCTCGACGGACTC
>CAYGPA010000095.1:0-12971 GCA_964351535.1 uncultured Planctomycetaceae bacterium | reverse complement strand
GCGCCGGCAGCTGCGGCATCGCTCGCGGCCGGGCACGCGCCGGTCGAGGGTCAGCGCAGCGACTGCCAGACCATGTAGAGCGTGTACACCGCCAGCAGGACCAGGCCCTCGCCGCGCGTGATGCGCCGGCCGTGCGTGATGGCGATCGGCAGGAGCACGACGGCGACCACTCCCATGAACGTGAGGTCCAGGGCACCGCCGGCGGCGACGTCGACGGGTCGCACGATCGCGGTCGTCCCGATCACGAACAGGGCGTTGAAGATGTTCGAGCCGACGATGTTCGCGACGGCCATGTCCGCCTTTCCACGCCGTGCCGCCAGCAGGCTGGTCGCAAGCTCCGGCAGACTCGTGCCGACCGCCACGATCGTCGCGCCGATCACGACCTCGGCCACGCCGAGGGCACGTGCCACGTCGATGGCCGCGTCGACCAGGAGGCGCCCGCCGAACGTCAGACCCGCCAGGCCGGCGAGAACGAGCGCGACCGCGGGCAGCAGTCGGGTCCGCTCGCCGGGCGCCTCGTCCCTGGCCTCGTCGACCAGGGGGTCGCTCGGCTTTCCGAACAAATTGCCCGCGACCGTGTAGTAGAGGAACACGCAGAAGAAGAGCAACAGCGCGAGACCGTCGCCGCGCGTGATGACGCTGGTCGCTGCGCCGTCGAGCAGCACGTCCAGCGAAACCGCCGTCAGCGCCGCGCTCGCGAGGATCATCATCGGGATCTCGCGCGAGACGATGGCGCTGTCCACGACCAGGGGCTTCATCAGCGCGACCGCTCCGAGCAGCAGCGCCACGTTGGCGATGTTCGACCCGACGACGTTGCCGAAGGCGATCGCGCTGCTGCCGCCCATGGCCGCCGACACGGACGCGGCCAGCTCCGGAGCGCTCGTGCCGAACGCCACCACGGTCAGTCCGATGACCATCGTCGACAACCCCAGGCGCCGAGCCAGGGCCGATGCACCGCGCACGAGCGCCTCGCCGCCGGCCAGCAGGGTGGCGAGCGCGAACAGCAGGACGATCAGGTGTACGGTCATGGCTCCCGAGTTTCGGCGAAGAAGGGTCGAGGGCCAGGGGGTTCCGCATTGTAGTCCGCGCAGCACCGCGGCTCGTTCGCGGCCGCTCGATGCCCACCGACTCGAGGCGTGAGGACAGCGTCGCGGGGTGCAGGCCCAGGAACTCGGCGGCACCGCCGGGGCCGGCCAGCTTCCATTCGGTGTGGTCGAGGGCGGCGATGAGATGGTCGCGTTCGCTCTGGCGCAGGCGCGGGCCCGGGGGGCCGGCGGCCTTCGTGTCGATGAAGTGCTGCGCGAGCAGCGGGATGTCCTCGCGACGCTCGCGCGGGGGGACGGCACGCGGATCGGGAAGACCGTCGAGCGGAAGTACCGGACTCCGTCCGCGCTTCCTCGCAGGAATGCCAGCGAAACGTCGCGGAGGCCGTCTCGAGGGCTACGCTGGGGCCATGAAGACCCTTCTCTGCCTGTGGGCCGCGGCCCTCGTGCTCGCGCTCGGCGCCTGCCGGACCGCGACCGTCGACACGGAGGACGGCGGGGCGCGCCCCGAGGTCCGCTACTACGTCATCGCGGACACATGACCGTTCTGCGAGAAGATCGTAGCCGCCGTGGGCGAGCTCGAAGAGGAATACGGTGACCGGGTCGACTTCGTCCTGGTCCCGGCCGCGGAGACGGCGCAGCGCGCCGACGAAATCGAGGCGTTCGGCTTCACCGAACAGAAGCACGGCCTCGTGGCGTTCACGGCGGACGGAGTCCCGCTCGTGAAGCTCCCCGGCCACCAGTACGGCAAGGAAGAGGTCCAGGCGGCGACCGAAGCCGTCTTGGCGCACTGACGCTCGTGGCATCGGCTCTCTCTCCTCGGGGACCGCGCAGGCTCGCGGCGCACGATCGGACGGATTCGTGAACTGGGAATCCCTCGTCGAGAACGCGGCCCTGCGCACGACGGCCCTGTGGCTGGGCGTGGCCGTCGGCGCCTGGCTCGCGAACTGGATCGCCAAGAAGGTCATCGTCCGCGTCGTGCGGGCCGTGATCAGCCGCAGTCGCTTCTCGTGGGACGACGTGCTGGTCGAGCACCGCGTGTTCGAGCGGTTGTCGCACCTCGCACCGGCGCTGGTGTTCTACCTCGCGGCGCCGGTCCTGCTGGCCGATCCGGAGCAGGCCACGTACGCGGACCTCGTTCGGCGGCTGGCCAACGTGTGGATGATCCTGGCCGGCGCCGGCGCGGCGAACGCGACGCTGGATGCGTTCGTCGAGATCGGGAAGCGCAACAGCGCGCTGCGGGACAAGCCGGTGCGCAGCTACGCGCAGGTGCTCAAGATCGTGATGTGGCTCGGCGTGGGCATCCTCGTGGTGGCCACGCTGATCGAGAAGTCGCCGTGGGCGCTGCTGACCGGCCTCGGCGCGATGACCGCGGTGCTGCTGCTGGTCTTCAAGGACACGATCCTCGGCTTCGTGGCCAGCCTCCAGATCGCCGGCAACGACATGCTG
The DNA here is from genome assembly GCA_964351535.1 of uncultured Planctomycetaceae bacterium. Taxonomy (GTDB): domain Bacteria; phylum Planctomycetota; class UBA1135; order UBA1135; genus JAUIDW01. The sequence goes on along the minus strand of CAYGPA010000095.1, from coordinate 10,479 downwards.
CGCGTCGGCGACTGGATCGAGATGCCGGGGTACGGCGCGGACGGCGACGTCATCGACATCGGTCTGCACACCGTGAAGGTGCAGAACTGGGACAAGACGATCTCGACCATTCCGACGTACACCTTCATCAACGAGGGGCTCAAGAACTGGCGCGGGATGTCGGAGTCGGGCGGGCGGCGCATCAAGCGCTCCGTCGCGATCGACATGACCACGGTCGCGTTCCTCGACGCGGAGGACCTGGCGCGGCTGCGCAAGGTGCACTTCATCGCGGAGTACCTGGAGATGAAGGCGCGCGAGGTCGACGCCTGGAACAGCGAGCACGGGGCCGACGACGCCAGCCTCGTGAACGGCCGGCGGCTCACGAACCTCGGCACGTTCCGGGCCTACATCCAGCGCTACCTCGCCCACCACCCGCAGATCCGCGACGACATGACGTTCCTCGTGCGTCAGCTGCCGCCGGGCCCCGAGGGCCTGCCGATCGAGATCTACGTGTTCAGCGCGGAGCAACGCTGGGTCGAGTACGAGGGCATCATCGGCGACATCTTCGACCACGTCCTCGCCGTGCTCCCCGAGTTCGGACTGCGGGTCTACCAGCGCCCGGGAAGCGGAGACCTGAGCGCCCTGACCGCGGCGGTCGGTGCGGCGTCGCCGTCGGCCTGACGGAAGGCCTCGTGCCCCAGGCGCCGCCGCGGGCGCGAGCGGCCGTCAGCGACTCGTTCGGGGGCGCTCGATGCCCAACGACTTCAGGCGTGAGGACAGCGTCGCGGGGTGCAGGCCCAGGAACTCGGCGGCGCCGCCGGGGCCGGCGATCTTCCAGCGGGTGTGGTCGAGGACGGCGATGAGGTTGTCGCGTTCGAGCTGGCGCAGCTCGGCGTGGGTGCGCAGGCGCGGAGTCGGCGGGGCGGCGTCGTCGGTGCGCGGGGCGGAGTTCGGGATCTGCAGGTCGAGGCGGCCGCGGCGGGCGCCGATCCGCGCGCGCTCGATGACGTTCTGCAGCTCGCGCACGTTGCCGGGCCAGTCGTAGGCGGTCAGGGCGTGGACGTCGCTCTGGCGCAGGCGCAGGCCCGCGGGGCCGGCGGCCTGCGTGTCGATGAAGTGCTGCGCGAGCAGCGGAATGTCCTCGCGGCGCTCGCGCAGGGGCGGCACGCGGATCGGGAAGACCGTCAGGCGGTAGTAGAGGTCCTCGCGGAACCGTCCGGCGCGGACCTCGCGCTGCAGATCGCGGTTCGTGGCGGCCACGACGCGCACGTCCACCGTGCGCTCGGCGTCCTCGCCGACGCGTGAGAACTGGCCCTCCTGCAGCGCGCGCAGGAGCTTGCCTTGCAGCTCCAGCGGGATCTCGCCGACCTCGTCCAGGAACAGCGTGCCGCCGTCGGCGACCTGGAACCGGCCCGCGCGGTCGCGCAGCGCTCCGGTGAAGGCGCCCTGCACGTGGCCGAAGAACTCGCTCTCGAACAGCTCGTGCGGGATCGAGGCACAGTTCACGCGGACCAGCGGGCGCCGCGAGCGCGAGCTCTGCTCGTGCACGGCGACGGCTACGAGCTCCTTGCCCGTGCCCGACTCGCCCTCGACGAGCACCGTGGCCTCGCTCGGCGCGACGACCTGGACCTGCTGCAGCACCTGCTGGATCGCGGGGCTCTCGCCGACGATGCGGCCGAAGGCCTGCACGACCTTGAGCTCCTCGCGCAGGTAGTCGCGCTCGAGCTCGAGCTGGCGGCGCAGCTCGTGCACCTCCTGGAACGCGCGCGCGTTGGCCAGCGCGACGGCGGCCTGGTCGGCGAACGTGCGCAGCCAGCCGAACGCGTCGGGGCCGATCGCCTGGCGCGAGAAGACCGCGAGCACGCCCAGCACCTCGCCGCGGAAGATCAGCGGCTGGCCCGCGAAGCAGAGGATGCCCTCGCGCTCACCCCAGGCGGGATCCGCCATCCACGGCTCGCCGTCGACGCGCAGGAGCAGCGGCTCGCCCGTCGCCGCGACGCGGCCGACCTTGCGCACGCCGAGGGGGAAGCGGCGGAATCGTCCGTCGAGGCGGCTCCAGTCCGCGTCGGGATCGCGCGAGGTTCCCGCGCTGGCTCGAAGGTGCAGGCAGAGTTCCCGGTCGGGGCACTCCGCGCGCACCACGCACTCGGCGCACACGTCCCCGGGGCCGACCAGCCAGATGCGCGCGAGCGCGACGCCGGGCTCGCGCGCGAGCCCCTGGACGATGGTCGCGAGCACCTGGTCCGGCGACAGGGCCTGCGCGACGTCGAGCGCGGCCTGCTGAAGGGTCTGCGGGTCCACGGGCTCGAAGGTAATGAGATTTCATGTGCCTGCGCCGGAGATCTCACGGAAGCATGAGACTTCACGCTCCCGACCCACGGCGCGAACCGGCCTCAAGTTCAAACAGGGGAAGGACTTAGGCGCACATCCCGATCGGGCGGCACGGCCGGTGCATGGGTCGGGGCGTCACCCCCAACCCCAACCGGAGGAAACCACCGTGAAATCCCTGATCCAGATCGCCGTCCTGCCGCTCGGACTCGCCGCTCTCGCCCTGCTGCCCGACTCCTCCCCCTCCGCCATGCCGGCGACCGAGGAGGTCGTCGAGACCGCGCTCGACTTCGGCCCCGAGAACACCGCCCTCGTCGTCACGGACCCGCAGAACGACTTCCTCAGCCCCGAGGGCGTCACCTGGGGCGTCGTCGGCCAGAGCGTCACCGAGAACCGGACGGTCGAGAACCTCGACGCACTGTTCGCCGCGGCCAAGCGCGGCGGCTACCCCGTCTTCGTCTCGCCCCACTACTACTACCCGCACGACAAGCGCTGGCAGTTCGAGGGCGCGCTCGAGGAGCTCATGCACTCGATCGGCATGTTCGACCGCGTGGACCCGCTGTCGCTCGAGGGCTTCGAGGGCTCCGGCGCCGACTGGCTCGAGCAGTACGAGCCTTACATCGAGGACGGCGAGACCGTCGTCACGAGTCCGCACAAGGTCTACGGGCCCGACACCAACGACCTCGTGCTGCAGCTCCGCAAGCGCGGGATCGACCGCGTGATCCTCGCGGGCATGTCCGCGAACCTCTGCACCGAGTCGCACCTGCGCGACCTGCTCGAGCAGGGCTTCGACGTGACCGTCGTCTCCGACGGGACCGCCGCGGCGATCACGCCCGAGCTCGGGGACGGCTACGCGGCCGCGCTGACCAACTTCCGCTTCCTGGCGAACGCCGTCGTCACCACGCGCGAAGCCGTGGCCGAGATGGCCCCCCAGGCCGACTAGCCCGGACGATTCGCGACGCGTAGATCGAAACGGCTCAACTCGGTGCCTGCCGGCACCTTGCGGGCGCCGGCCCCGGAGGCGACCTCTGCCGGTCCCCGCGGACGCCGGAGTTCGCACCGTGCCGGCAAGCGCCGAGAGGCGGCCGCAAGTCGCCGGTTGTGCCGTTGCGGCTGCGTGCTCGTGAATCGTCCGAGCTAGTTCCTCGAAACCCGCGGACACCCGAGACATCGAACGCGGGGATGCACCGGCTCGACCCGGGACACTTCGCACTCGAGGACGACGGTGACCGTACGGCCGCCGAGATCCGTGAGTTCCTGCTGCGCATCCAGCACCGACCGACAGACCATTCCGTTCATCCCCGGAGCCTCTCCATGCCGCGCAAGTACCCCGCGATCACGTTCACCGACTCGGTCAAGTCCGCTCAGGAGCACTACGGTTCGCGGGCGACGGCGACCAAGGTCGAGGCCTGGGAGATGGACGACGATCGTCTCGGCGAGAACGAGGCGCAGTTCGTCGCCGCGCGCGACGGCTTCTACCTCGCGACCGTGAACGAGGACGGCTGGCCGTACGTGCAGTTCCGCGGCGGGCCGAAGGGCTTCCTGAAGGTCCTGGACGAGCGCACGCTGGGCTACGCGGACTACCGCGGGAACCGGCAGTACCTGAGCATGGGCAACCTGCGGCACGACGAGCGCGCGTCGCTGTTCCTGATGGATTACCCCAATCGGCGGCGCCTGAAGCTCCTCGCGCGCACGGAGGTCTTCGACGCCGCCGACCGGCCCGACCTCCTGAAGCAGCTGCAGGACCCCGACTACCCGGCGCGCATCGAGCGCTTCGTGCTCTTCCACGTCGTCGCCTTCGACTGGAACTGCCCCCAGCACATCCCGCAGCGCTTCACGCTCGAGGAGCTCGAGGCGCTTTCACCGCAGTCGCCGTAGCCGACTAGCGGCCCGGCTCGGGAACCTCGAAGGGCTGGAAGCGCTCGCCGTCGAACCGGTGGATGCCGTGCTCGAGCGAGCCGACCCAGAGGTTTCCGTCGCGATCGCAGTGGATCGACAGCACGTAGGCACCGTCGCCGACCGGGTAGCGCGTGACGACTTCGCCGTCGTACCTCCAGACGCCGCGGCTTCCGCAGGCCATCCACAGGGCTCCTTCGGGGTCCTCGGTCATGGAGGCGTAGAACGCGAAGTTCGGGTCGGTGTCCGCCCGGGCGCCGGGCAGGCCCTCCTTCTTCTCGTACTGGAGGAGGTCGGCCCCATCCACGCGCCGCGGCTCGGGCGCGATCGCGAACCGCTGGCGCGTGTTGCAGATCCAGAAGTCGCCGGCGCGGTCCTCGTAGATCGAGCGGATGCCGAACTCCCCGCCGCTGGGCGTCGTGGTCAAGGCTTCCTCGTACATCCAGCTGAAGCTGCGGCCGTCGTACCGGCAGAGCCCCGCGGCGGCGGTGCCGAACCACAGGTGCCCGCGTCGGTCCTCGTAGATGCTGTAGACGCCGGAGGGCGAGAATCCGGCATCGGGAACCCTGCCCCGGAACACGTCCGCCGCGGGGCTCTCGGGCAACGCGAGGCGGTGGAGCTTCTCGCCGTCGTAGCGAGCGGGCCAGCTCGCACCCCCGTGGAAGACGATCCACGCGTCGTCGGGGCTCAGCTCTCCGCCCTCTTCGCCTGAGAGCGGGTCGGTGATCTCCACGTCGGCGAAGCGCTCGCCGTCGAACCGGGAGATCCCGCCGTTCGTCGAGACGAGGACGTGGCCTCCGACGTGGTCCTGGATGTCGCGCACCTGCAGGCCGCTCAAGCCGTCTGCGTCGGTGAACTGCGTCACCCGCCGACCGTCGTATCGGTAGACCCCGTTCCCGTTGCTCCCGAACCAGTAGTCGCCGTTGCGGACCTGGCGAACGACCCAGATGCGCGGATCGATCTCGGCGACGGCGCGGCCGGTCGAGGTTCCGGCCTCCTGGGAGGTCGAGGCTGACTCGCGGAGCTCCGGTCCCCGAAACGGAGCCGCCGCGGTCAGTGCAAGGAGCGCGAGCGAGGCCGAGTTCATCCGGACGGTCCGATCTTCGAGCGACGCGAGAAACGGAGCGAGATCCACACCTGGGGACCAGGGGTACGGCCTCGGAGCAACAACGTTGGGCGCCCGACGCGATCGTTTCGCGGACGGCCGCCGCCCGCGCCGCGAACGGACGCGGGGGCGGCGGCGCTCGCCGTCAGCTCGTGCGGCAGAAGCAGGATCCGCGCAGCGTCGTGTCCGAGCGCTTCCAGGCCTTGTCGAAGCGCGCGCTCACGGCGGCGGCCTCCTCGGGGCGGCCGGTCTCGCGCAGGCACTCCGCGAGGCCGTGCAGCGCCCAGCCGTTCTCGGGGTAGCGCGCGAGGTTCTTGCGGTACACGGACTCGGCCTCGCCGTAGCGGCCCTGCTCGGTCAACAGCGCGCCGAGCGCGTGGCGCGCGGGCTCCATCCAGCCCCAGGGCTCGTCGTAGTTCATCTTCTCGTCGAGCGCGACGGCCTCGCGCAGGAGCACGAAGGCCTCGTCGTGGTCGCCGCGGCGGTACGCGATCTCGCCGGCCAGCACGGCGTCCGCGACGGCGAGGATGCTCGCCACGGAGTTGTTGAAGAGCATGCGCGACTCCGGAACGGCTGCGCGCGCGGCGCGGAACGCGCGCTGCTCCGCCTCGGCCTCGGCCACGCGTCCCAGCGAGGCCAGCGCGACACCGCGCGCGTAGCGCCACACGGCGCGGGTCGCGAGCAGCTCGTCGGCCGCCGGCTCCGGCTCGGCCAGGATCGCGTCCCACAGCCCGAAGCGCACCATCACGTGCAGCGGCGTGGCGACGAAGATGTCGACGAAGTCGGGGACCATCCCGAGGAGCTCCGGCGGGATCTCCGTGACCAGCTCGCGCGCCGCGTCGAGCGCGACCTCGCGCCGACCCTCCCACATCGCGCCGTAGGCCACGAAGTGGTAGTTGTGGATGCGGTACAGCGTGTACATGTTGACGCGTCCGGCGTGGTCGACGAAGGCGTCGTCCACCTCGACCGCCTGCTGGTTGACGCGCACGACGTCGTCGTACCTGCCCGTCCAGACGTAGATGTGGCTCGGCATGTGCACGAGGTGTCCGAGGCCCGGCGTCAGACCCTCGAGCCGCCGCGCGGCCGGCGCGGCCTTGGCGACCTCGGGCCCCGCCTCCATCGCGTGGATGTAGAGGTGGCACAGCGCCGGATGGTCGGGCCAGCGCGCGAGCGCGGGCTCGAGCACGCCGCGGATCTCCGCAAGCTCGGGAGCCGGTTCACCCTCGGGGCTCCAGAGCTCCCACGGGCGCAGCAGCATCAGCGCCTCCGCGGTCAGCGCCGCGACGTCGCTGTCGTCGGGGTGCGCGCGGTACACGCCGCGCATGGCCTCGGCGTAGTCGGCCTCGATCGGATCGCGATCCCCGGGCTTGGGAGAGGGACAGCGCAGGGCGAGCGCGGCGATCAGGTCGCGTTCGACCGGCGTGCACCCCGCCACCGCCAGCTCGGCCTGCAGCCGCGCGGAGAAGGCCTGCTCGATCGCCTCCGGCATGGGCTCCGTGTTGTTGTAGTTCGGCCCCAGCGCGTAGGCCTTCCCCCAGTACGCCATCGCGCAGCCGGGGTCGATCTCCGCGGCGCGCTCGAAGCAGCGGACCGCCTCCTCGTGGTTGAAGCCGTAGGTCAGCGCCAGTCCGCGGTCGAACCAGAGCTGCGCCTCCGGGCTGTCGGTCGTCACGTCGCGATGGACGACGCCGATGTCGTAGTGCGTCGGCACGCCGCCGGTGCTCGCGCACGCCGACGCCAGGAGTCCGAGACCAAGTACCCAAGCTCTCACTGATCGCATTGCTGGAAGCCTCCCGCCCGCGGGGCGGAGTTCGATGGCCAGAAGGGGAAGGGACGGCGCGGGTGAGAACCCGGGCTGCGTCCAGTCCCATGGCGCGAAGGACCCGGCGGGCCTGCCGCTCTCTGTCGAAGATCTTTGCAGAAGAGCCCCCGCGGGTCTCGGTCGGCGATCCGGAACGCTCGCCCGGCTCCGGCGAGGAGGGGCGCACGCCGGCGGTCCAGGGCCGCAGGACCCTGGTCCCCCCGGCGCACGCGAGGACCGGCCTGACCGGGTTGCGTGTGGGATCCCTCGCAGGGCCCCGCCGGGCCTCGACCGGGGGCGCGTCGGGGCGCTGGGCCGGGGGCGCGCGGAGCGTCAGCTGCCGGGGGTTTCCGCGGCGTGCGCGCGGAGGTCCTCGAGGCGGCAGACTTCCAGGGCGCGCTCGTGGGTGGCTTCGAGCACGACCCCGGGCGCGCAGCCGGCCTCGAAGGCCTCCTGCCAGCGCGGGGCGCAGAGGCACCAGCGGTCGCCGGGGCGCAGGCCGGGAAAGCCGACGGCGGGCATCGGCGCGGTCAGGTCGTTGCCGCGGGCGCGCGAGAACGCGAGGAACTCCTTCGTCACGCGTGCGCAGACGGTGTGCGAGCCCGCGTCGTCGGCGCCGGTGCGACAGCAGCCGTCGCGGAAGAAGCCGGTCAGGGGATCTCTCGAGCACGATTTCAGCGCCGTGCCCAGGACGTTTCGTTCGGCGACTTGGATCAAGGTCGGCTCTCCCGTCCGGTCGGACGGCTCCGAGGACGCGACGGGATTGTACGGCCCGCCGCGGGGTCCCCCTCGATCCCGGGCCCGCCCGGGGGGCCTTGCGGCCGGACCAAGGTGAGCGCGCTCATTTTAGACTTGCAAGCCCCGGGGCCTCGGGCGATAGTGAGCGCGTTCACTTTGGAGGACGAGCCGTGCGCGTGACCCGAGAAACCCGTGAGAAGACCCGCCTGCAGCTCCTGAAGGCCGCCCGAGGGCGGTTCGAGGAGGTCGGCTTCTCGGCGGCGACGACGCGCGAGATCGCCCGCGGGGCGGGGATCGCGGCCGGGACGCTGTTCAACTACTTCCCCAGCAAGGAGGCGCTGGGGATGGCCCTGCTGGTCGAGTGCGTGGAGCGGGCCGAGGCCGAGTTCGACCGCACGCGGCGCGAGGACGAGACGCTCGAGGAGGCGCTGTTCGCGTTCGTCGCGACCCAGCTGCGCCACCTCCGCCCCCACCGCCCGTGGCTGCGCGAGATCCTCGACGCGGGGTCGAGCCCGGTGCGCTCGGGCGAGTCCGACGGCGGGTTCCGGACGCGCCAGCTCGAGCGCGTCGAGCGCTGGCTCCTCGCCGCCGGCCACACCGCCGACAGCCTCCTGTGCCTGCACCTCTACTGGACGCTCTACCTCGGCGTCCTCGACTTCTGGACGCAGGACGAGACGAACCACCAGGAGGCCACGCTGGCGCTCCTGGACCGATCGATGGGGCTCTTCGTGCGAGGGCTCCGCGAGGAAGACCCACGAGGCTGACCCCATGGAAACCCGACAACCGACACTTGCCGAGCTGATCGACGCGCTGCCCGCCGGGGCGGGACTCGAGGCCGAGGAGCGCGCTCCGGCGCGCGCGGAGCTGCAGGAGCTCCTGGCGGCGATGGGTTCGAAACCGGTGCCGACCGGGCGCCTGGCCCGCATGTGGTCGCTCGGGACGCTGCAGGCCAAGATCGCCGCGGCCTACCTCGCCTGGTGGCTGCGCAGCGGTTTTCAGGACGCGGCCGCGAAGCAGCGCGGACTGGACGAGACGCACCTCGCGGCCGCGCTGCAGGTCCTCGGCCGCATGACGTACCTGCGCGGCGCCGTGATGAAGCTCGGGCAGACGCTGGCGCACTGGCCGGACGTCGTCCCGCACGCGTTCTCGGACCTGCTGGGTCGGCTGCACTACGAGGCGCCGCCGATGCACTTCGCCCTGGTGCGCGAGCACCTGCGCACCGAGCTCGGCGGCGACCCGCTCGAGGTGTTCGACGACTTCGAGACCGAGGCCTTCGCCGCCGCTTCCCTGGGACAGGTACACCGCGCCAGGCTGAAGGGCACCGACCGCGTCGTCGCGGTGAAGGTCCAGTACCCCGACATCGCGCGCACGATCCGCGCGGACATGAAGAACCTGAAGGCCGCCGGCTTCGGCATGCGCTTCTCGGGCGACTGGCAGAACCTGCTGGAGCAGTACGAGGGCATCGAGCGGATGCTCGAGCAGGAGACCGACTACGAGGCGGAGGCGGAGCTCCTGACCGCCGCAAGACGCTGCCTGCGCGGGCTGGACGACGTCGTCGTTCCCGCGGTCGTGCCCGAGCACTCGACGCGACGGGTCCTGACGATGGAGTTCCTCGACGGGCTCCACCTGGACCCGTTCCTCGCCACGCAGCCGACGCAGGCCGTGCGCGACCGTCACGGCGCTCAGATCGCGCGGACCTCGATGCGGCTGTGGTACGGCGAGGACCTCGTGTACGCCGATCCGCACCCCGGCAACTTCCTGTTTCTGCCCGACGGCCGCCTGGGTCTGATCGACTTCGGCTGCTGTCACCGCTTCACGGCGGAGGAGCGCGAGTACGTCCTGAACTGCGAGCGCGCCTCGGCGGCACGCGACGACGAGGCGCTGCTACGGGTGCTCGCGCACGGGTCCGACCTGAGCGTCGACCAGCTCGAGCCCGAGCGCACCGCCCTGCTGCGCGAGTACGTCGACTGGGTCTGGGAGCCCGTGCGTACCCACGGCCCGTACGACTACGGCGCGCCGGACCAGTTCCAGCGAGGCGCGCGCATCTACGGCGAGTTCGTCAAGCGCCGCTGGACGCGTGCCGTACCCGTGAACGTCTGGCTCGCGAAGACCTTCTTCGGCGTGCGCGCCATGCTGACGCACCTGAAGGCGCGCGTGCCCTATGGCGACATCCTGCGCGAAGAGTCGCCCGAGCGGCTCGAGTGGCGCTGAGACCCGAGTGCGCCTCGGGGCTCAGGCTCCGGCGCGCACCAGCTCGACCGTGAAGCCGGCGGGTAGCGTTCCCTCCCGGTTGTCGATCTCGAACCGGCAGCGCATGTGGCGCGTGGCCGACTGCAACACGGGATCGATGTACACGAGCCGCGCGGTCAGGCGGCGCCCGACCGGCGCCGAGGCCAGCAGCGGATAGTCCCGGCCGACCTGCAGCTTCCCGTAGAGCGAGTAGGGCAGGTACAGCTCGACCTCGAGCGCGCTGAGGTCCACCAGGAGGACGAGCTCCTGCGCCGGCGTGATCGTATGCCCCGGATCGACGAACTGGCGCGCCACGGTCCCGGCGAACGGCGCGCGCAGCGTGTACTGGGCGAGCTTCGACTCCTCGAGCTCCAGGTTGGCCTGCGCCTGCTGGATGGTCTCC
>CAYGPA010000094.1:4960-12987 GCA_964351535.1 uncultured Planctomycetaceae bacterium | reverse complement strand
CTCGAGGACCGCATCGACTTCCTCGGCGGCTGGGAGATCGACCGGCGCGTCGAGACCGTGCTCTCCGGCCTCGGCCTCGGGGCGGAGTTCTGGGAGCGCGAGGCGCGCACGCTGTCGGGCGGCGAGAAGAGCCGCGTGGCGCTGTCGCGCGAGCTCGTGGCCGGGCACGATCTGCTGCTGCTCGACGAGCCGACCAACCACCTCGACCTGGAGGGCATCGAGTGGATCGAGGCCTGGCTGCGCGAGCTGAAGGGCGCCGTGCTGATCGTCAGCCACGACCGGCGGCTGCTCGACAACGCCGTCGACTCGATCGTCGAGCTCGAGCGCGGCAGGCTGAAACGTTACCCGGGCAACTACTCGAAGTACGTCGCCCTGCGCGCCGAGCGCTACGAGTCCGAGCACCGCGCGTGGCGCGAGCAGCAGGACCACGTGCGCCGGGAAGAGGCGTTCATCCGCAAGCACATGGGCAGCCAGCGCACGGCCGAGGCCAGGGGACGCCAGAAGAAGCTCCCGAACCTCGTGCCCGTACCGCGTCCCTACCACGACGTGCGCCCGCCCGTCATCCCCCCTCCGGAGGCCAAGCGCGGCGGCGAGCTCGTGCTCGAGACGCGCGGTCTGCGCGTCGGCCACGGGGAGCGCACGGTGCTCGACGGCGTCACCCTGCGCATCGGCCGCGGCGAGCGCGTCGGCATCGTCGGTCGCAACGGCGGCGGCAAGACGACGCTGCTGAAGGCCCTGGCGCAGCGTCATCCGCTGCAGGGCGGCGAGCTGCAGCTCGGCCACGCCTCGACCTGCGGCTACTTCGACCAGGACGCGGCCGCCACGCTCGGCGAGGGCACGGTGCTCGGGATCCTGCGTCGCGACCATCCCCACATGACCGACCAGGAGGGTCGCGACCACCTCGCGCGCTTCCTGTTCCGCGGCAACGCGGTCGACCAGGACGTGAGCTCGCTGTCGGGCGGCGAGCGTTCGCGCCTCGCGCTGGCGCGGCTGGTCCTGCAGCAGCCGTCGTGGCTCGCCCTCGACGAGCCGACCAACCACCTCGACCTCGGCAGCCGCACGGCGCTCGAGGAGATGCTGGGCGAGTTCCAGGGCGCGCTCGTGTGCGTCAGCCACGACCGCGCGTTCCTCGACGGCCTGTGCACGCGCATCGTGGCCGTCGACGACGGCGGCGCGGAGAGCTTCGAGGGCAACTACACCGCGTGGCGCCGCCACCGCGCCGAGGTCGCCGCCGCGGAGAGCGCGCGCGCCAAGGCCGCCGCGCCCAGGCAGCGCGCCTCGGCGCCGAAGGTCCCCGAGCCGGCCGCCGCCGCGCCCGAGGGCAAGATCCGCAACCCCTACAAGTTCCAGCAGCTCGAAGCGCGCATCATGGCCCTCGAGGAAGAGCTCGCGGGGCTGCAGTCGGGACTCGCGGAAGAAGAGGTGTACCGGGACGCCGAGCGCATGCGCGAGTCGCAGGTGCGCATCGCGGAGGTCGAGCGCGAGCTGTCCGAGGCCAACGAACAATGGGAGAACTGGTCGTGATGCGCCGCCCCCTGGTCCTGCTCGCCCTCGCCGCCGCGGCCTGCGGCCCGGAGCCCTCGGCGAGCGAGGCGCCCTCGTCCGCGGATGCGGGTGCAGCACGAGAGGACGCGGAGCCCTTCCACCCCCTCGGCTCGGTCCACGCGCCGCTGCCGCCCGGCCGCCTCGTCCCGCTCGACGGCACCGATGCGCGCCTGCTGCTGCCGGCCGGCTTCGTCACCGCGAACCGCGGCACGCGCCTGCGCCACGAGGAGTTCGCCTGCAGCGTGACGGTCCAGGAGCTCGACCGCCCCTTCGCGGAGATCGCCGCGGCCTACGAGGCCGGCGAATGGCCCGAGAATCGCGTGCAGTACGCGACCGAGCTGCCGGCCGCGGTCCCCGAGTTCGACCACGACGGCCGACCCGCGTTCCACCTGGTGTGGCGCTGGAGCGGACAGCCGTACTCGGAGTGGATGCTGATCACCGGCGACGAGCTCGGCACGCTGACCGTGCTGGCCTCGGCCTCGAACGAGGACCTGCGTCACTGCCGCGACGACATGCTGGCGATCCTGCGCAGCGCGCGCTGGGACCGCGGCCGCGAGCGCGACGCGTTCGCGGGACAGACCGTGCGCCTCGATCCGCCGGAGGGGCTCGAGCTCGTCGCCCGCGCCGACGGCCGCGTCGTGCTCGGCACGCCCGGCGACGAGCAAGGACCGTGGCTACGCATCGAGGCGTTCGCACCCGCGCTCTCCGGCGACGCGCTGCTCGAATTCGCCCGCGACCGGCTGGGCCTCCCGCAGAACGTGGGCAAGATCCAGCTGCGCGAGACGCGCCCGATCGAGCGCTCGGGGCTCGCGGGCTACGAGCTCGACGCCGACGCCGTCGACAAGCGCACCGGCGAGGCGATGCTCGTGCACCTCGTCGTCGTGAACGACGTGGAGAACGACCGCGTCGTCGTCGCGCGCGGCACGGTGTCCGTGGACCGCGCGGCCGAGTGGCTGCCCGCCTTCCAGCGCGCGACCGCGACGCTGCGTCGCGCGCCGGCCGCGTCCAGGTAGCCGCCGCCGGACCTCGCCGCCCCCGCCGGCTCGCTCAGCGAGGGAACAGGAACCAGAACCACTCGCCGAGACCGAGCAGGAGGTGGCCGAGGAGCGTGTCCGCTTCCTCCTTCCTGCGCTCTCTCTCCATCCACGAGCGCAGCGTGCGGTCCGACACGCCGACCTCCTCGGCGGCCTCGTCGAACGTCCAGCCCTCTCCCAGGAGCGTCCTGCCGCGCTTCAGGCGGTCGAGCAGCTCCCGCCTGCGGCGACTCGAGCGGCTGAGGCTGCGTCTCACGACACGCTTCCGGCGTCGACGTCCTCGGTCGCCGCGCCGGTGCGCTCGAGCAGCTCGCGGTACCAGCGCACGGTCTCCGCGGTGCGGCCGGGGAGCGCATTCGTCCCCCACACCACCGTCAGGACGTTGCGTGTCGCGTCGTGCGTCTTCGTGCGCTGCGAGTCCTTGACGGCGTTCGCGCACGGGCCCTCGGCGTCGAAGAGGCACACGAGGCCGTCGACGCGGATCTCCTGGCCCGCGCGGTTGAAGACGTAGGTCGTGTCGGGCGGCGCAATCGCGATCGAAAGCGGCGGCACGGCGAGGTCGAGGTCGACGACGCTGATCGGCAGCCCCGAGTGCAGCGACACGGCGTTGCACACGTCGACGGCCGCGTTGATGCGCGGCAGCCCGTTCTCGCCCGCGGCGCGCACCAGGTACTCCGACGCCGGCTTGCCGCGGCCCGTCGGCTTGTAGCCGCCGTGGCGGAGCAGGTCGCGCACGGCGGCGCGCACGTCCTCGGAGCGCTCGAGCGGAGCCTCGGCATCCGCGGCGTGCAGCGCGAGGAGCCACTCCGGGCTCGGCGCCTCGCCCAGCGGCTCGGGGTGACGGGTCAGGAACACCCCGGCGTCGAGCAGCGGGTGCTCCGCGATCCGGATCTTCGTGGTCATGGACCGATTCTAGTGTTCGCGCGGTCCCGGGGCTCGCACGCCCCGTCGCGCTCGGACCGCCCGAGTCGTGCCGACCCGCCCTCGCGGCGCGCGCGCCGCGTAGAATCCGGCGCATGCTGCACCTCTTCGCCGCGTGGCTCCTGCTCGCGCCCCAGGGGGCCGAGGCCTGGGAGGTCGACGCCGACCGCGCGCCCCAGATCGACTTCCGCCACGACGCCACGGAGGGCACGTGGACCTCGGTCGACGTGTCGCCCGACGGCAAACACCTGTGCTTCGACCTGCTCGGCCACCTCTACGAGATGTCGATCGAGGGCGGCGAGGCCTACCCGATCACGGAGGGCAAGTCGTGGAACGCGTTCCCGCGCTACTCGCCCGACGGCGACTTCATCGCGTTCACGTCCGACCGCGGCGGCAGCTTCGACCTGTGGCTGCTCGACCGGCGCGACGGCGCGTTCACGAACGCCTCGCGGATGGACTTGCCGGTCTTCCAGGGCACCTGGTCGCGCGACGGGCGCTTCCTGTTCGGCACGGCGCTCGACCTGCGCGTGCGCTTCCCGGCCTACCGCTTCTCGGCGACGCACGGCACGCGCATCGAGCTCGTCGCCGCGAACGAGCGCAAGCCGCCGACGCACTTCGAGGAGCACCCCGACGGCCGGCGCGTGTTCTTCGAGCAGTTCGACCGGCCCGTGTACACCAGCGGGCCGCGCATCGAGGTGCTGGACCTCGAGACCGGCGAGGTCGAGACGTACCTCGACCGACCGGGCGGCGCGTGCAACCCGCGGCTTTCGCCCGACGGCTCGCAGCTCGTCTACGTGCACCGGGACGACCTCGACACGTTCCTGGTCCTGCACGAGCTCGAGACCCGCGCCGAGCGCGTCCTGGCGCGCGGGCTGGATCGCGGGCGCTTCGACTCCACGCTGCCCTACGGCGTCTACCCGAACGTCGCGTGGCACCCCGACGGGTCCGCGGTGTTCTTCACGAGCGGCGGGAAGATCCGCCGCGTCGGCCTGGAGGGCGCGGCGCCCACCCTCGTCCCCTACCGCGCACGCGTGCGCCGACGGCTCGACGCGACGCTGCGCTTCCGCGTCGACGTGCCGACCGGGACCGCCCGCACGCGCTCGCACCGCTTCGGCACGCGCGCCGGGGAGGCGGTCGTGTTCGAGGCCCTCGGCGACCTTTGGAGCAAGCGCGGCGACGAACTGGAGAACCTGACGCGTTCCGCGGCCCACGAGACCGCGCCCCTCGTGTCGCCCGATGGAGAGACCCTGGCGTACGCGACCTGGACCGACGCCGAGCTCGGCGCCGTCGAGCTGCTGCCCCTCGGCGGCGGCGCGCCGCGCCGGATCACGAGCACGCCCTCGCAGTACGGCAGCATCGCGTTCGGCACCGAGCGCACGCCGCTCGTCTGCGTGCGCGGCGCCGGCGACGTGCGCTCGGGCACGCACATCGAGGACCAGACGGCGTTCGAGCTGGTCGCCCTGGACGGCCGGGGCGGCGAGCGCGTCGTGACCGCGATCGAGTGGCTCGACAACCGCTACGCGCATCGGCCACCGACGGTTCTCGTGGCCGCGGACGACGACCCCGCGAGCCCGCGCGGCGACTGGATCTACTTCACCGAGTTCGACGACGAGGCGCTGACGCTGAAGCGCGTGCGCGACGACGGCCTGGGCGAGCAGGCGCTGTACACCTTCCCGCGCGCGACCCGCGCCGTGCTGTCGCCGGACCGGCGCTGGATCGCGTACCGCGAGTACCACCGGAGCTTCGTGACGCCGTTCGAGTTCGCCGGGAAGACCGTGAAGATCAGCCACGCCGACGGGATCGGAACGTCGTGGCGCGTGGACGCAAGCGACGGCGACTTCCTGGAGTGGAGCCCCGACTCGCGCACGCTGCGCTGGACGCGCGGCGCGGAGTTCTTCGAGAAGGACCTCGAGGCGATCCTGGACGGCTCGGGCGAGCCGCGGCGGACGCCGCTCGGTCTCGACTTCGAGGTGGCGCGTCCCAGCGGCGCGACGCTCCTGCGCGGGGCGCGCGTGATCACGATGGACGCCGAGGACCGCGTGCTCGAGCGCGCGGACGTGCTGGTCGAGGGCGAGCGCATCACGGCCATCGGCCCGGACCTCGCGGCCCCCGAGGGCGCGCGCGTCCTCGACCTCGCGGGCCGCACGCTGATGCCGGGAATGCTGGACGCGCACGGGCACTACGGCAGCGACGTCTCGGCGCTGTACGTGGTCGAGCAACGCCCCTTCGGCCTGGCCGCGAACCTCGCCTACGGCGTGACGACGATGGTGGACGTCTACGGGACGACGCAGAAGGACTTCTGGCTGTCGGACATGACACGCGCGGGCAAGGTCGACGGACCGCGGCTCTTCTCCGTCGGCGATCCGGTCTTCGTGACGAAGTACCGCACGAAGATGCACCGGCCGATCGAGTCGTACGAGGACGCTCTCGAGGTGGCGCGCTTCAACGCGGACCACGGCGCGCGCTGCCTGAAGGACTACTCGAACCACCGCCGATCGGCGCGCCAGCAGCTCGCCGCGGCGTGCCGCGAGCTGGAGCTCAACCTCGTCACCGAGTCCTACGCGGACCCCTTGATGAACCTGACGCAGCTCGTCGACGGCTTCACGGGGATCGAGCACACGATGGGCTTGACGCCGCTCTACGACGACGTCGTGCAGCTCTTCGCCGCCACCGAAGTCGGCATGACGCCGACCTTGATCGTGCTCTACGACGGCCCGGCCGGCGAGCGCTGGTTCCACCAGCGCGAGCGCCTGTGGGAGGACGCGAAGCTCTCGAACTTCTACCGCCGCGACGAGCTGCTGCGCCTGCGCCGGCCGACGACGTTCCACTGGGACGACGACTTCCACCACCCCGCCGCCGTGGCCGAGCTGCGCAAGCTCCACGACGCCGGCGTCCTGCTCCAGATGGGCGCCCACGGCCAGCGCATGGGCCTCGGCGCGCACTGGGAGGTCGAGCTCCTGACCCACGGCGGCTTCACGCCGCTCGAGGCGCTGCGCATCGCGACGATCAACGGCTTCCGCCACCACGGCCTCGACCACGCGCTGGGCTCGCTCGAGGCCGGCAAGCTCGCCGACCTCGTCGTCCTCTCCGCCAACCCGCTCGACGACGTCCGCAACACCCGCGCGATCGAGCTCGTGATGCGGGGCGGCTTCCTGTACGCCGGCAGCGACGGCGCGCGCGTGTGGCCCGACCCCGCGCCGGCGCCGGAGCTCTACTTCAAGCGCGGCGAGTAGGACCGCCGCCGGCCAACCTGGCGGGCCCCGGCGCCTCCTGAGCCCGTTCGGTCGATTTCGGCGGGATTCCTTGAACGGTGGCGGTCCCTGGCGCGACCTCGGCGGTGAGGGAGCCATGTCCGACACCCGCGAACGCCTGCTCGACGAGCTGATCGTCCTGCGCTGCCAGGAGGGGCACCGCCCGTCCTTCGCGGTGCTGGTCGAGCGCTGGCAGCCGCGCTTGCTGCGGCACGCGCGGCGCCTCGTCGGGCGGGAGGACGCGGCGCTCGACGTGGTTCAGGAGACCTGGCTGGTCGTCGCGCGCGGCGTCGGAGCCCTGAGGGATCCGCTGCGGCTGCGCGGCTGGCTCTACGGAATCGTCACGCGCTGCGCCGCCGACTGGCAGCGGCGCCGCGCTCGCGACGCGACCGAGGAGCTCGAAGCGGACCCACGAGGCGACGACGATGGGCCGTCGGAGTCGATCGACGACGTCCGCCGGGCCCTGCGGCGCCTGCCGCGCGAGCGGCGCGCGCTGCTCTCCCTGCGCTACGTCGACGAGCTGGACCTGGCGGAGATCGCGGAGGCGCTCGGCGTGCCGGTCGGCACGGTCGGGTCCCGCTTGCACCACGCGCGCGCCGAGCTGCGCGCGCTCCTCGAAAGGACGGAACGATGAACGAATACTCCCGACTCCTGAAGGAAGCACTGCGCGGCGAGGACGAGGTCCTCGAGCCCGAGCGCAGCCGCGAGGCCCTGCAGGCCTCGGTGCGGCAGTTCGACGTACGCATGCGGACGATCCGCAACTTCGCCTGGTTCGCGGTCGCGTTCCTCGGCGCCGTGAGCCTCTACGCGCTCTACGAACTCCTGGCCGCCGACGACGCGACGAGCACGCGCGTGCTGATCCTCTGGGCCGTCCTATTCCTGTGGGGCATGAGCGGCGTCGGCACGGTCAAGTTCTGGCTCTTCCTGATGCAGAACAACGTCAGCATCCAGAAGGAGCTCAAGCGGCTGCAGATCCGCCTTGCGGAGATCGCCGAGCGACCTTCCGGGTGATTCGAGTCGCCTACGGCTGGATGACGAACGACAGCCCGTTCGAGAGGTTGTCGCCAAAGCCGGACGGGTCGGCGAGGTCGCGTTGGCGCAGCTGCGTGTGCACGGACTGCCCCGGCGTCAGCAGCGGGTCCGAGCCCGCCTGGATCAGCTGGTTGAAGTTGCGTTTGAACGCACGGCAGTTGCCCGGGCAGCTCGTGCACGGGAGGCCGTCGGTCGCTTTCACCAGCGACGGGAGCCGCTGGAACGGCGCCTTCACGCACAGCTT
>CAYGPA010000094.1:2693-4950 GCA_964351535.1 uncultured Planctomycetaceae bacterium | reverse complement strand
GCTCAAGCGCCTGCAGATCCGCCTGGCCGAGATCGCCGACCGACCCGCGGCCTGACCCGGGCACACGCGGTCCGCGCGCGAAGTTCGACAGGTTGTCGCCGAGGCCTGTCGGGACGGACCGGTCGCGCTGCCGCATCTCGTGCAGCCGACGGGAGCCGCCGGAACGGCGCCTCCAGGTACGGGCTCCCGCCATGGAAGCCGAGGTTGGCTCGCTGAAACGAGTGCTGGAAGGAGTCGCTCGAGGCCTCCCGCGCTTGACCTCGATCGGGGCGGATGACACAAGCCTCCCCGCGAGGTCGTGGCCACCTCGCGGGAATCCCCCCCGTGTTCGACGTCGTCCGCAGGAATCCCGCCTTTCGCAAGCTGTGGTTGGCGCAGGTCGTCAGCCAGGTCGGCGACTGGATGAGCCACGTCGCGGTGCTCGGCATGATCGCGTCGCTCGGCGGCGCGTCGCAGGCGGCGGGGGTCGGCATGCTGTTCGCGGGGGAGCTCGCGCTGCGGCTCTTGCCGGCGGCGGCGCTCGGGCCCTTCGCGGGGCCGACGGCCGACCGGCTGCCGCGGCGGGCGCTCATGGTCACGGCCGACCTGGCGCGCGCGGCGGTCGTGCTGGCGCTGATCTTCGTGCGCGAGCCCGAGCACTTGCCGTGGCTGTACGTGATCGTCGGCACGCAGATGAGCCTCGGCGTGTTCTTCGACTCCGCGCGCGCCGGCGCGCTGCCGAACACGATCGCCTCGAAGGACGACCTGCACGACGCCTACGCGCTGTCGGCGGCCACGTGGAGCGCGATGCTCTCGATCGGCGCGCTGACCGGCGGCCTGCTGGTCAAGTTCCTGGCGCCGCACTGGATCTTCACGCTGGACGCGTGCACGTACGTCGCGAGCGCGCTGCTGCTCGTCGGTCTGCACCTGCCGCCGACGCCGCCGCACGAGGAGGCCTTTCGCTGGCGCGAGCTGCTGCTCTTCCGCGACCTGCGCCGCGGGCTCGCGCACGTCCGCGAGCGCAACCTCGGCCGCGTGCTGCTCGCCAAGGTCTGCTGGGGTCCGGGCGGCGGTTTCCTGGTGCTGCTGTCGCTGTTCGGGCGCGATCGCTTCGGCGGCGGTCACGCGGACAGCGCGCTCGAGGCCGCGGCCGAGGCCGGGTTCGCGACCGGCGTGCTGTACGCCGCCCGCGGCGTCGGCACGGGCGTCGGGCCGATCCTCGCGCGGCGCTTCCTGGGCCGCGGCGAGCCCGCGCTCGTGCGGCAGATCCGCATCGGCTTCTTCGTCGCCGCGGCCGGCTACGGCCTGTTCGCCTTCAGCCCGAACCTGATCCTCGGGGCCGCCGCGGTGGCCTTCGCGCACTGCGGCGGCAGCGCGCTGTGGGTCGGATCGACGACCTTGTGGCAGCGCGGCGTGGACGACGCGTTCCGCGGGCGCACCCACTCGCTCGAGTTCCTCGGAGCCACGCTCGCGTTCTCCGCGAGCGGAGCGCTGGCGGCCCTCGGCTACGACACGACGGGCTCCTTGACCGGCACGACGCTCGCGCTGGTCGGTCTCCTGACGGTCACCGGGACGATCTGGACCGTCCGCGCGCGCGGACTCAGGACGTGAAGGCTTCCTTGACCTCGGGCTTGAGCAGCACGACCAGCGCCCAGATGCCGACCGGCAGCGTGAACAGGCAGCACGGCGTGGTGCAGGGGATGATCGCCAGCACGGCTGCGGCGACGCAGAGGCCGTGCGACTGCAGCGCGCGCATCTTCATCCCGCCGAAGACGAGGAAGGCGCCGAGACCGATGGCGACCACCTCGAAGACCATCCCCATCGCGCCGGTGGCCCAGGCCGGCATCTCGCCGCCCCCAAACGCCGTCTGACTGACCACGCCGAGCGCGGTCAGGACCAGGTTCAGCAGCCGGAGCAGGATGCCCAGGGCCGCGGTGATGATGAGGCCCAGGCCGGGGCCGTTCAGGCGTGCGCGAATGATCTCACTCAAGGAAGACTCCTCTCTCCATCCACTCGGTGTCGCTTCCGCCCCGGAGTGAACCGCTGCGGGGAGCCCCCGTCAAGGTTCGGTCGATCCGCTGGGCGCGGGCGCGCGCGGCGCCAGGCAGGCGCGGTAGAGCTCCTCGAGCGCGCGCGCGGTCGCGAGGGACTCCGGAACGCGGGTCGCGGCTCTCGACCAGCGCGTGCGCGCCACTTCGTCCGTGAAGAACCGCGCGAGGGCGTCCCGCCAGGCCGCGGAGTCGTCCGGAGCGATGCGCAAGCCGTCCTCGTCGTGGAC
>CAYGPA010000094.1:0-2593 GCA_964351535.1 uncultured Planctomycetaceae bacterium | reverse complement strand
CTCCGGTCGCGCGCACACCGCGCCGTCCTCGCGCACGAGCTGGCCGCGCGGGCACGCGAGCCAGTAGTCGTGCAGCGTCACGACGACGGGCACGCGCTCGGCGAGGACGTCGAGCGCGCCGGCGCCGAATCCCGTCAGGTGGTGCACGTGCACGACGTCGGGGCGCGCCTCGTCGAGCCACGCGCGCAGCACGTCCTCGGCGCGCGCGTCGGACACGAGGCCCGCGAGCGAGTCGCCGCCGCCCCACCCGGGGCCCATGCGCCGTACCTCGACGCCCGCGACCGTCGCGTCCCGCGTGGCGTAGGCCGCGAGCTCCCCCGAGCGATCCAGCGCGAGCGCCAGCAGCGTGTGCCGGCGCGCGAGCAGCTCGCGCGCGACGAGCGCGGTGTGCACCTCGACGCCGCCGCGGTCCGGGCTCCACCCCGGCGCGAGGAAGCCGACGCGCAGGCGCTCGGGTGCGCTCACGCCCCGTGCACCTCCAGCTCGCGCGCGGGCGCCGCGGAGTCCTCGCCGACGAGCTCCGCGTAGATCTTCTGGATGCGCTGCAGGTGTTCGGCGTAGCCCACGGGCACGCCGGCGTGCTTCGAACGCCCCACGCGCCGCAGGATCACCTCGCGCATCGCGTCCGCCAGACCCTCGGCGTCGCCGACGGGGAAGATCAGGCCGTGCACGCGGTGCTCGATGATCTCCGTGATCCCGCGCACGTCGCTGGCCAGGACCGGGACGCCGGCGGCGCGCGCCTGCAGCGCGGTGAGCGGCGCGTTCTCCTCCCACTCGGAGGGCATGACGATCGCGTCGAGCTGCGACAGGATGCGCGCGATCTGGAACGGCGCGAACGGCTGGCAGGCGTAGACCCGCGGGCCGTGGTCGCCGGCCAGCAGGTCCTCGGCGTAGCGCCGGTGCCGCCCGCTGGTGCCCTCGCCGTAGAGCCAGACCTCCCAGGGCTCGACCGACTCGGGCAGGCGATGGCTCAGGATGCGCACGGCCGCGAGCAGCGTGTGCGCGCCCTTGTGCGGCATGAGCTGGCCGAGGAATCCGAAGCGCACGATGCCCGCGTCGGGGCGGGCGCGCGCGGCGACGAACTGCTCCTCGCGCAGCCCGTAGATCTCGTGGACGAGTCGTTCGGGCGGCACGCCCAGGCGCAGGAACACGTCCTCGATGGCCTTCGTCGGAGCGACGAAGCGATCGACGGCGCCCAGCATCTCGCGCACGGCCTGCTCGCGCAGCTCCACGTCGCGCGTCGTGACGACGAGCCCCGCGCCCCCGACGGCCGCGAGACCGCGCGCGGCCCAGCGCTTCAGCAGCACGCGCCACGGATCGGCGTCGTAGCGCGAGGGCTCGCGCACGCAGCGCGCGCACTTCGCCGCCGGGTGCGGTCCGAAGCAGCGCTCGAGACGGAAGTCGACCATCTGGCCGCGGTGGCACACGAGGCCGAAGTCGGTCAGGGTCACGACCGTCGGGATGCCGCGCGCGCGGCACGCGAGCGGCAGCCGTACGGACAGGCCCCAGATGAGGTAGGTGAAGTGCACGAGGTCGGGCTTCCACTCCTCGAGGACCTCCTCGAAGACGGCCTCGACGCCGGCGTTCGAGTAGCTGTCGGCGAAGCGCTTGCGCGGGTCGCCCTGGTTGTGGACGAGGTAGACCGGGAAGCCCTCGCTGTGCGTGCGCTCGAGCGTGTAGCGGGGGCGCTCGCCGTCCCGCACGGGATGGAACACGGCAACGTCGTGCCCGGCCTCGCGCGCGCCGAGCGCGAGCTGGTGCGTGTAGTACTCGGTCCCCCACTGGCCGCGCGGCGGGAACCCGTACGAGACGTAGAGGATCCTCACCGCGCCTCCTCCGCCGTTCCCTGGCCGGTCGCCTCGATGATGCTGTCGACCTCCTCCAGGCCGCTGAAGAGGGTCAGCGCCTGGTAGCCGCTGCGGTCCTCCTCGACGCGGTCGATCCAGAACTGCATCTCCCCGCGCAGCCGCGTCACGGCGGGCCCCTGCACCCGGGGGCCCGGGCGGTGGCCGGGAAACGGATCCTCCCAGCGGTCGTGCAGGAACGCGCTGGGCTGCGACGGACCGTCCACCACCTCGCCGTACCAGGAGCGGACGAGCGTCGGGTTCGCGGTGTCGTCGGGCCACGTCTCCTCGTAGCAGTAGCGCTCGTCCATGATCACGCAGCCCCGGCGCAGGCCGCAGGAGGCCACCACGTACTTGCGCGCCGGCGATCCCAGCGTCCCGTCCAGGACGCCCGCCTGCGACACGCCGTGCATCCCGGGCGGCTCGAACCCCGCGTAGTCGAGGATCGTCGGCGCCACGTCGAGGATGCTGGCCAGCGCGCGCGTGCGCATGCCGGGCTCGAAGGTGTGCTGCTTCGCGGGGCGGATCAGGAGCGGCACGCGCAGGTCGACGTCCGAGAGCGTCCCGTGGTCGAGGATCAGCCCCGACTCACCCAGGCTGAGCCCATAGGAGCCGACCAGGACGATGGTCGTCGACTCCGTGCGGCCCTGCTGCTCGAGCTTCGTGAGCAGCCAGCCGATCTCCTGGTCCAGGCGGCGGATGGCGCCGTCGTACTGCGCCTCGTACTCGCCGAGCGAGCGCACGCCGCC
>CAYGPA010000093.1:0-13087 GCA_964351535.1 uncultured Planctomycetaceae bacterium | reverse complement strand
CGACCCTGGCCGACGACATCCGCGCCAACAGCCGCGAGACGGCCCCCGAGGACCTGGAGCGCGCCCTCACGGAGATCGGCGAGCTCCAGGCCTGACAGCGCGCAGGTCCAGGACTCCGCGGCGAGACGGCAAGGTATTTGAGAAGAAGTCGACCGGGAGAGCGTGCCCTCACGCCGCCCCCCCACGCGCGGTGCCCCGCGTGCCGATTCGGCACGGCGTGCCAACCTCGCCCCGGTCGCCTCGGAGGCCTCGCCATGCTCGAGATTCGAAACCTGCAGAAGACCTACCGCGGCGGCGTGCACGCCCTGCGCGGGATCCAGCTCACCGTCGACAAGGGGTTGTTCGGGCTGCTCGGGCCCAACGGCGCGGGCAAGTCGACGCTGATGAAGGTCGTGGCCACGCTGCTCGAGCCCGACGCGGGGGACGTCCGCTTCAACGGCATCGACGTGCTGGCGGAGAGGTCGCGGGTGCGGCGGCTGCTGGGCTACCTGCCGCAGGACTTCGGGCTGTACCCGACGCTCAGCGCCGAGCAGATGCTCGACTACCTGGCCTGCGCCAAGGGCATCGCGGAGCGGCAGCAGCGGCGCAACCTGGTCGCCGCGACGCTCGAGCGGGTCAACCTCGCGCACGTCAAGAAGCGCCGGCTCGGGGGCTACTCCGGCGGCATGCGCCAGCGCTTCGGCATCGCCCAGGCGCTGATCGGTGACCCGCGGCTCCTGATCGTGGACGAGCCGACCGCGGGGCTCGATCCCGAGGAGCGGCACCGCTTCCAGAACCTGCTCGCGGAGCTCGCGAGCGACATCGTCATCCTGCTCTCGACGCACATCGTCAGCGACGTGACCGCCCTGTGTCGCGACATGGCGATCATCCGCGACGGCTCGATCGTCCATCACGGCACGCCGGCCGAGGCGGTCTCCGCCATGCGCGGGCAGGTGTGGGAGAAGACGGTGCCGCGCGACCTGATCGAGAGGTACCGGACGCGGCTGCAGGTCATCTCGACCGCTCCGAGCGTCGACGGCCTGCGGCTGCGCGTCCTTTCCGACGGGGAACATCCCGGCTCCGTGCTGCCCGCGGGCGAGGACTTCGAGGCCGCCGAACCGACCCTCGAGGACGTCTACTTCAGCTTCATCAAGGCCCCCGCTCCGACCGAGGCCTCGCCCGACATCGCCCAGGGAGTGCTGTGAACGGCTTCCAGCTGCGCGCGATCGTCGTCACGGCCCTGCGCACCAACCTGCGCCGGCTGACGCTGTGGATCTTCGCGGCGGTGTTCGGCCTGATCGCGTTCATGCTCTACGCCGGACACCTGCGCTTCGGCGGCATGGCGTCGACGGGCGTGAAGCTCGCGGTCAACTCGGACTACGCCATCGCGGCCATGATGGGCGCGTTCAGCTTCATGCTGATCCACTTCACGGCCACGCTGACGGGCGACCCGATCGTGAAGGACGTGCGCTGGCGCACCGCGCCGCTGCTGTGGAGCTCCCCCATCGACCGCCGCACGTACGTGCTGGGCAAGTTCCTGGGCGGCTACGCGTCGCTCCTCAGCATCTACGCCGTGTTCGTCACGGCGCTGCTCGTCGGCCAGCTCTTCGCGGGCTCCGACGTGGCCATCCTGCCGTTCCGGATCTGGCCCTTCTTCAAGTTCGCGCTGCTGTACGTCTTCGTCGGGACCTTCTTCGTCGGCTCGCTCAGCTTCTGCATCGGCACGCTGACGGGCAGCATGAAGCTCGTCTACATCGCGGCCACGGTGATCTTGATCGGCTTCGTGCTGGTCCAGTCGCTGCTGCCGGACGAGGCGCAGCGCTACCTGGCCTACGTCGAGCCCTCCGGCCTGACGTGGCTCGCCGAGTCCGTCGCGCGCAGCCGCGGGAACGCGTGGCTCAACGAGAACACCATCCGGCCCGACCTGGGCTTCGTGCTGAACCGCGCGGGCCTCGTGGCGCTGGGCGCCCTCCTGCTCGGGTGGACCGTGCGCAGGTTCTCGCCGACGCGCGAGGTGCAGGAGAACACGGGCGAGGTCACCCCCGGCCTGTTCACGCGCGCCTTCCGGTGGGCGCGCGGCCGTCCGGCGGAGCTCGAGGACCCGTACACGCGCTGGGTCGGCCGCGGCACCATCCCGCGCATCGCCCCGTCCGAGCCCGGAGTCGCGGTCTACCTGCGGCAGCTCACCGCGTCGATCGCCACCGAGCTGCGCCTGCTCCTCGCCGAGCGCAGCCTGTGGATCATGGTGCCGCTCATCATGCTGATCTGCGGCGTCGACTCCGTGACGCACGCCGGGCCGTTCCAGGTCCCGATCTACCCCGTGTCGTCCGAGTACGCGCAGCAGATGGTCGGCGGTCTGTTCGTCCTCCTGGCGGGCACGACGATCTTCTACACGGGCGAGGTCTTCCACCGCGACGACGCGGCGGGCGCGCGCGGGCTGGTCTACGCCACGCCGCTCCCGAACAGCGCGCTGCTCATCGGCAAGCTCTTCTCGATGGTCCTGCTCGCGACCTTCATGGTCGCCATGACCGTCGCCACGGCCATGTTCACGCAGGCCGTTCAGTGGCTCTCTCTCGACGGGCGCTTCTACTTCGACCCCTGGCCCTACGCCTCGGTCTTCTTCCGCGTGCTGCTCCCCGGAATCGTGGTGATGTGCTCGGTCGCCCTCGCGGTCAACGCCATCGTGCGCCAGCGCTACGCGGCGTACTTCACGCTGATCGGGCTCGGCGCGCTCTACCTGTGGGCCTTCGCGTTCGAGGGCGAGCGCAGCCTGCTCGTCAATCCCCTGGCCATCGGGCACTGGCGCTATTCCGACATCACGCGCCTCGAGCCGTTCGCCGAGCGCTTCACGCTGAGTCACGCCTACTGGTTCGCCGTCTGCGCCGCCCTGCTGGCGGTGGGCAGCTACCTCATCGAGCGCCCCGCCGGCGCGTGGCGCACGTTCCTGCGGCTGCGGCGCGCGCGCGGGATGGCCGGCACGCTCGCGTTCGCGGCGGCGGCCGTGGCGGCGGCGCTCGTGTTCGGGCAGCGCATCCACGCGGCGGGGACGCTCTACGGGACCGAGGACGAGCTGGAGCAGGCGCAGCTTCTCCGCGAGGACGAGGTCTTCGAGTTCTTCGAGGGACCGCATCTCGAGCTCGCGTCCGTCGAGCTCGACGTGCGTCTCTACCCCGAGCAGCGCGGCCTCGACGTGGAGGGAACCCTCCGGCTGCGCAACGTGGCCCCCGAGCCGATCGCGACGGCCTACTTCACGGTGGACCCGCTGTTCGACGTGCGCCGCTTCGAGCTCGAAGGCCAGGCGGCGCCCGCGGAGTTCGACCCGGGCGGGCTGTGCACGATTCGCCTGCAGCGGCCGCTGCAGCAGGGCGAGGAGACCTCGCTCTCCTACGCCTGGTCGGGCGTCGTCAACCCCGGAATCGACGCCGACGGAGGCGACCAGTCGACGTTCGTCCACGAGTCCGCCGTCTTCCTCTCGTCGTTCTCGCCGCACGTCGTCCCCGAGCGCGGCCTCGCGCCCCGGCTCTTCCTGACCGACGCCCAGCGCCGCGAGGAGCTCGACCGCGAGCCGCTGCCGCTCCTGCGCGACCGCAGCGGCGAGGAGTTCGTCCCGGGCATCCTCGGCTCGCTACCGTTCGACTTCACCGCGCGCATCGAGGCGCCCGCGGACCTGGTCGTCGTCGCGGGTGGTGAACGCGTCGGAGAAGCGCCGGCGGACGGCGGGAAGGACCGCAGGGTCACGACCTGGCGCAGCACGACCCCCCTGCGGACCTTCGCGATCCTCGCGGCGGACTACGCGGTCGAGACGGCGGGCGACGACGAGATCTACCACTCGACGCTGCACCCCTACAACCTCGACACGATCCGCGAGGCGCTGGCCGACGGTCGCCGCCACTTCGGCGAGTGGTTCGGCGACTACCCCCACCGCGCGCTGCGCATCGTCGAGTACCCGCGCCTCGCGAGCTTCGCGCAGTCCTATCCGACGATCATGCCGTACTCGGAGGCGATCGGGTTCCTCACGAACCACCGCGAGGGCGAGCGCCACATCGACGCGACGTACTTCGTCACCGCCCACGAGGTCGCGCACCAGTGGTGGGGCTACATCGTCAGCCCCGGCGCGAGCCTGGGCGCGCAGGTGCTCTCCGAGAGCCTCGCGGAGTACTCCGCCAGCCTGCTCGTCGCGAAGACGCGCGGCGAGCGCACGCGCCTGCGCTTCCTGAAGAAGGAGGAGGACATCTACCTGCGCCGCCGCGATCCCGACACCGAGGTGCCGCTGATCGAGCTCGAGAGCGAGGGCCAGGTGATCTGGTACCAGAAGGGTTGCTTCGTGCTGTCGATGCTCGAGCGGCACCTGGGTCGCGAGCGCCTGCTCGCGGGTCTGCGCAGCTTCGTCCGGCGCTGGCGCAACGATCCCGCCGAACGCACGGCCGCCTCGCACCCGACGATCCACGACCTGCTGGACGAGCTGAAGAGCCAGCACCGCGGGCGCGACCTCGACTGGTTCTATCGCACGTGGTTCGAGCAGGTCGTCGTTCCCGATCCCGCGCTCGTGAGCGCCGAGGTCACCCACCACGGGGGCACCTGGGCCGTCGACTTCGTCGTGACCAATCGCGGCGAAGGGCGCGTCCCGGTGCGGCTGGAGGCCGTCGCGGGCGAGTGGGACCTGACGGCGCCCGTGACCCCCGGCGCGGACGTCGACGGCGATCCGGCCAGGGAGGCCAGCACCGCCCTGCAGGTCTGGGTCGAGCCCGGCGTCGAGACGCGCGGCACGCTGACGGCGCGCTTCGAGCCGGACGTCCTCGTCGTCGACCGGCGCTTCGAGTGCCTGGACTTCGACCGCACGAACAACACCCTCGCACTCGAGGCGCAGGAGGACGGATCCACCCCCCGGACGCCGACGCTCGCGAGCCCGAGCGAGTGACGGGCGCGTCGCCGCGCCCGCCCTCCGGACCCCGGGCCGCGGTCCTCAGTCCAGCTTGTCGAGCACCTCGCGCCAGCGCGCGAGTCGCTCCTGCGCCTCGCGCTCGACGATCGTCCCGGCGTGCTCGTCGCCGAGCTTCTCGAGCTTCTTGATCGACTTCTCGAGCTTGGAGGCCTTGCCGAAGTCCGTCTTGGCCTCCAGCTTGCGCAGCTCTTCCTGCGCCTTGAGGATGCCCTTCTTCACGCGGTCGCTCTTGAGCTCGGCGAGCAGGCCCTCGGCGAGCTCCTGCTCCGGCAGGCCCTCGGCCGCGTCGGCGAGGCGCTCGGCGCGCCACTCGACCTGCAGCCAGTCGCCGGCGTCGCGCGCCGCCTCGAGCGTGGAACGCCGCCGCGCGAGCAGACCGCGTACCTGGGTCTCGAGCCCCTCGCGCGCCGCGGGCTCGAGCTTCTCGAGCGCCGCCAGCGCCTTGTCGAAGCGCCCGTCCATCAGCGCCTCGGCCACCTCGTCGGCCGACTCGGGCCAGTCCCAGAGGGGCGCCGCGAGCGACCCGGTGAGCACTTCCTCGATCATCGGCTTCTTCAGCGACGCGGGATGTCCGCGCCACACGACGATGCCCTCGGGGTCGATCAGGAACGCGTGCGGGATGCCGCCGACCCCGAGCTCGCGCTTCAGCTTCCCGCCGGGGTCGTAGGCATAGGCGTACTCCATGCCGTGCTGCGCGACCCACTTCTCGGTCGGCTTCTCGGCCTCCCAGGTCACGCCCAGGACCGTCAGCCCCTTGCTCGAGAATTCCTTGTTCAGCTCGTTCAGGTGCCCCACCTGACTCGCGCAGGGGCGTCACCAGTGCGCGAAGAACTCCACGAGCACGGCGCGACCCGTGAACTGCTCGAAGGACTCCGCGCCGACGTTGGCGAAGTCCTCCAGCTCGACGTCTTCGACGATCGGGCGGCCGATCGTCTGCTCGGGCGCTGCGCCCGTCGCGAGGGAAGCCGCGAGCAAGGTCGCGGCGATGGGAAGCTGCATGGTGGATCTCCGGGACAGGGCACGGCCCGTTCGCGAGGAGGAGCGCCGCACCGAGAACACCGCCCATCCTAGCCCGGACGATTCATGAGCACGCAGCCGAAACGCCCCGAGCCGAGTTGACACGACGTTGACAGGCTCGCAGGCCAGCCGACTACCCTGGGACCATGTCCGGGGGGTCGAGTCGGGAGGAGTCCGCGGGCGGGGCGCGTCCAGGGAGGCGCGCCGGGTCCGCGCGAGGTGCTCTCCCCCGGCGGCCCCAGCGCGGGCGCGGGCTCGAGCTGGGCGCGCTGGCGGCGAGCCTCGCCGTCGCGCTGCTGCTCCTCGGCCTGGCCCTCAGTCCGCTGGTCGACCCGGCGCGGGCGCGCGAGGCGGCCATCGCCCGGGCCGTACGCATCGCGACGGCGGACGTCGAACAAGCGTGGAGCGAGCTGCTGCGAACCGACGCCTGGCTCGCGGACCTGGACGCGGTCCTCGCGTGGTCGCCGGCCGAGCTGGAGCGGGTCGCCGCGCGCGCCCGGACCGAGCCCCTCGACGTGGACGCGGCGAAGCCGTCCGCCGCCTTCCGCGCGCTGCTGGCCGACTCCGAGTCGCGCGAGTTGCGCGGCGAGCTCGGCGAGGCGCTCGCGGCGGCGCGGGACGCCCTCGCGCTCGTTCCGGTCGGGACCGAACGCGCGCAGCGCGCCGTCGCGCTGCTGCGCATCGTGCAGCTCGCGGCGAAGGCCGGCGACGCCGCCGCCGCGCGGAACGCCTGGAGCGAGCTGCGGGCCGAGCTCACGGGCGCGGAGACGCGCCGCGGCTTGCCCGTGCTCGTGCTCGCCGCGCTCGCCGTCGCGCCGGTCCTCGCGATCGAGGAACGCCGCGAGGTGCGCGACGAGGTCGTGCGACGCTGGACCGCGGGCGAGCTCGCGCTGCCCGACGCACCGACGAACGCCGCGGAGCGGCGCGGACTGCCCGCGCTGCCCGGCGTCTGGACCACGCTCGTCGAGCGCCTGCAACAGCTCGTCCCGGGCGAGCGCGACGAGCGCCTCGACCGCGAGGTCCTGCTGCGAAGCGTCCTGCTCGTGGCGCCGGACACGCCGAGCGCTGCGCGGACCCCCGCCGCGGGCTCCGGAGCGGCCGGGACCCCTCGCGCGGGCCCGAACGCCGCCGCGCGGCCGCCCGCGCCGGCGTCCTTCGAGGCGACGCGCCTGCGCGCCTTCGGCGACGACGTGTTCGTGGCCCGGACGTCCGGCGACGAGGCGCGCGGCGGCTGGACGACGCGCTCCGCCCTGCGCGACCGCGCGATCGCGAGGCTCGCCCAGGCCGGGCTTCCCGAGGACGGCCTCGCGGTGGACTGGAGCGGCGAGCGCGACGAGCTCGGGCCGTCCCTGGGGCCGTGGCGCACGCTGGATCCGATCGGAATCGGCTTCCGGCTGCGCGCCGCCGACCGCGCCGCGCTCGGCGTGCGCGCGGGACGTCCGTTCGTGCTCGCGCGCGCGGGCCTCGTGGTCCTCGCGGTCCTCTTCGCGCTGGCGGGGTCCGCGCTCTTCGCCGCGCTGCGCCGCGACCGGCGGCTGCAGGAGCTGAAGACGCGCTTCGTCGCCAGCGTCTCGCACGAGCTGCGCACGCCGCTGGCGTCGATCCTGCTGCTCGCCGAGAACCTCGAGCACGGCCGCGTCCCCGCGGACGCCGCGCCGACCTACCACCGCTCGATCCGGCGCGAGGCCCAGCGCCTGCGGCGCCTGGTCGACGACGTGCTGGACTTCTCGCGCCTCGAGCGCGGCGAGCGCCCGCAGCTCGAGCTCGCCGACACGCAGCTGGAGCCGCTGGTCGCGGCCCTGGCCGAGGAGGTCCACGACCGCGTCGAGCACGCGGGCCGCACCCTCGACGTGCGCGTGCGGGACCTCGCGGGCAGCGCGCGGCTCGACGCCGAGGCCCTGCGGCGCGCCGTCCTGAACCTGGTCGACAACGCGCTGCGCCACGGGGGCGAGGGCGAGGTGCAGCTCACGGCGCGCGGCGGTGCACGGCTCTCGTTCGAGGTCGCCGACCGCGGCCCGGGCGTGCCTCCCGAACAGCGCGAACGCGTGTTCGAGCCCTTCGCGCAGCTCTCCCGGGCCCACGGCGCGAACGGCGCCTCCGGAGGCGCCGGCCTGGGCCTCTCGATCGTCCGCACGATCGCGCGCGAGCACGGCGGCGACGCCCGCGTACGCGACCGCGAGCCAGGTCCGGGCGCGGTCTTCGAGCTGTGGATCCCCGGACCCGACGAGGACGCATGACGAACGCCATCCGCTGCCTGGTGATCGAGGACGAGCCGCTCTTGCGCATGGCGCTCTGCGACACGCTGCGCGCCGAGGGCTTCGAGCTGCTCGAGGCCGGCGACGGGCAGGCGGGCCTCGACCTCGCGCTGCGCGAGGCGCCCGACGTGATCCTGCTGGACCTCATGCTGCCGGTGCGCGACGGCTTCTCCGTGCTGCGCGCGCTGCGCGAGGATCGGCTGACGTCGCCGGTGATCATCCTGTCCGCCCGCGGCGAGGAGTGGGACCGCATCCAGGGCTTCGAGGTCGGCGCGGACGACTACGTCGTGAAGCCCTTCTCGACCGCCGAGCTCCTGCTGCGCATCCGCGCCGTGCTCGAGCGCTCGCGCGGCGGGACGCCCGGACTGGCGGAGTCCGACGGCCGCGTGCGCTTCGGCGCCGTGGAGGTCGACTTCGCCGGCTACACGCTGACGCACGCGGGCGTGCGCCACGGCCTGTCGCGGCGCGAGCTGGACCTGCTGCGCTACTTCCTCGACCACGAGGGCCGCGTCCTCGAGCGCCAGCGCCTGCTCGACGACGTGTGGGGCCGCGACAGCTTCCCCACCACGCGCACGATCGACACGCACGTCCTCAAGCTGCGCAAGAAGATCGAGCCGGACCCCGAGGAGCCGCGGCACCTGCTGACGGTCCACGGGGTCGGCTACAAGTTCGTGCGTTGACGTCGCGTTGACACGCGCGCGCCGCCGCGATGACAACCTGGGCTCCGGTCGGGACGAGGATGCCTCCAGACCCCGACACCCGGAGGAAATCATGCTTCGAACCATCCAGTTCGCCCTGTTCGTCTTGCTCGCCCCCCTGCATGCGCAGGAACACGCCTGGACCGGGGAGCTGCGCCCGGAGGGCGGCGCGCAGACCGTGCGCCCCGCGGACGTCCCCGCGTCGCTCGAGGACGTCGCCGCGCGCCTTTCCGACGTGCAGCTCACGCTCGAGGCCGAACGCGACTTCGAGGGCGCCCGCACGGATCTCGAGGAGCTCTGGATGCAGGTCGCGCGCCTCGAGCGCTTCCCGGACCAGGCGGAGGCCCTGGTCCGCGTCGCGCTGGAGCGCAGCGAGCTTCTCGAGAAGCTCGGCGAGCTGGAGGCCGCGAGCGCGGCGGTCGCGAAGCTGCTGCCGACCGAGGGTCTGCGCACGGCGAGCGGCGAGTGGTTGACCGAGCCCGCGGGCGAGGAGCTGCGCCGCGTGGTCGCGAAGCTGCGCTCCGACGCGCGCATCGTCGCGCGGCTCGCGGCCCTCGAGGCACGGGAGCACGCTCCCGAGACGAACCTCGCGGCGCGGCCCCACTTCGCCGATCCGCTCGTGCGCGCCTACGTCGAGGAGCACTTCGGACTGCCGAGCGTCGAGATGGACCAGCTCGTTCAGGAACAGATGGAGATCAGTTTCGCGAATGTGCAGCATCTCGGCATTCGCGCCGCTCCGACTCTCGCCGGACTCACGTTGAGCGATACCTCCGGCGCATTGACCAGCGCGACACTGGACCCGCTGGAATTGCTGCTGCACATCGACCCTCTGGGCGGCGCGATTCTCGTCGCAGACCACCTCGATGTGGGAGGCGGGCCATGGCGTCTGCGGATCTTCGAGCACCTGCCCCGACTGAACAATGCGCTCGAAGACCGGCCGGAGTGGGGCGCGATCCTCACGACCCTCTTCCGGGATTCTCAGTGGTCATCACGCGTTTTTCCCCGGGTGAAGCGGCTCTATCACTCTGGAGTCCTCTACACGCCGCTGGTCGAGACACTCTCGGAGCAGGCCGCGAACCCTGGATCGACATCTCGCAGCGAGGTGTTCCAGCTCCTGGCGGAGTACGAAGATCCCCGGCAATCTGCGCGCCCCGTGTACGTGGCGGCACTGTCTCACCCGGACAAGGGCCTTCGGACGCTCGGGGCGCAGCACCTCTTGAACCTCGAAGCGCCGGCGCCCGAGCTCCGACGATTCGCGAGCAGCACCGACAGCGAGGAACGCGGCTGGGCCCTGTCCACGTTGCTGGATTCGAAGGACTCCCTCGACGCGTCCGAGCGTCGACTGCTCCTGACGTTCCTCGAAGATCCCGATTCATCGCTGCGCCGCCGGGCGGTCTCCATCCTGAGCAACCAGAGAGAGCCCTTCGCCGCCGAGGTGTACCTCGCACTTGCGGGTGACGACGACCCCATGGTCCTGCGCGAGCTCGCCCTCCTGCAGCACACCGACCGTGCGACGCAGGCGGCGTTGCTGCTGCGCCTGGCGGACTCCGACTCCCCGACCGTGCTCGCGGCGATCGACCACCGCCTGATCAACGTCGACTGGCTGCAGGACGAGGTCCGGCTGCCCGTGCTCGAGAAACGCTTCGTCGATCCGGTGAACCCCTTCCCGGCCGGGGACCCCAAGGGGTTCCAGCTGCAGAGCTACCTGTCGCAGTGGGTCGCGAACAAGGCCGAGGGTCGGCGGGCGTGCGTCCGCATGGGGCTCGCGAGCGGCCGCGAGGAGCCGCTCCACGCGGCGCTCAGGGCTTCCTACGGGAACTACCCGAACTCGGGCCGCAAGTACCCCAACTGCGAGGCGCTGGTGGAGCTCGAGCCCGCCCGGATCGCGGACTTCTTCGATTGGGCGCACCGGGTGGACCTCGACGTGGCGGCCGTGCTCATGGAAGGGTTCGCCAAGCTCGAGGGAACGCCGGTCGAGCCCTTCGAGGAGCTCGCCCGTGACCTCGACGTGCGCCGGCTCGCGCGCATCCACGCGACGCACGTCGTGGTGGCACACGCTCCCGGCAGGGGCGAGTCCCTCGTGCAAGAGCTCCTGCACGAGGACTCCTGGGGCAGCTCCCCGCCCCACTCGCGCGAGTCGCAGGCGCTCCAGAGCCTGGCCGAGGCGCTGCCGAACCTCTCCGACCTCGCACCGCGCGTCCTCGACGATTCGGAGATCCTCGACCCGGTCGCCCTCGCGGTCGCGGCCGCCATGCCCGGATACGTGCCCCTGACCGACGAGCTCGCGCTGCGCATCCTGGACCGCTGGCTGACGCCGGGAATAGAGGAATACGTCGTCGAGGCCTCCCTGGCGCACCTCGAGACGATGGACCCGAAGGATGTCGATCCCGAGCTCGTGATCCGCGCCGCGTACCTGCCCGCGTTCGCCGAGCCCGCGCTGCGCGCGATGGGCAGCCTGCAGCACCCCGAGTACCTGCCGATCCTGGAGCGCGTACTCCAGGGACGCCAGTACCTGAGTCCCGAGGACGCCAACGTCGACAGGCTGCGCGAGCGCGCCATCACGTCCCTCACGCGCTACCTCTCGGACGACGCCGCGCGCATCCTCGTCGAGGGGCTCTCCCAGGCAAGTGCAGGCGTGGCCAACAAGATCCGCGAAGCCCTCACGGTGATCCGCGAGTACCACGAGGAGCGCACCTACTGGGAGCGGCAGAGCGAGGCGCTGCCCAGCCGCGACGAGGCCGTCGGGGAGCTGCTTGCCATGCTGGACGCACCCGAGGACTGGGTTCGTGCCGAAGCCGTGAAGGGGCTGGCGAGTCTGGGCGCGCTCGAGGCCATCCCCCGCTTGATCCGCCTGAAGGGTGACGAGTCGGAGGCGGTCATGGGAGCCGCGGGCCGGGCCCTGGATCGCCTCTTCGCCCTGGCCGAGCGCGAGCAAGCCTCCGCGGCGGGAGACTGACCAGCAACGCGCGCGGCTTCCCCCTGGCCGCGCGCGTCGCTACGCTCCGCCGACGATGGCGCAGGGTACATCAAGACTCGGCGCGTGGTTCCGGGGGGACGAGGGCCAGGCCGCGCTGGCCCTCGTCTACGTCGCCGCGGTGCTGACGATCCTCGAGTACCACTTCCTGCCGACGACCGTCGAGGCGCGCCTGCGCGGGCTGCCGCCGCAGGCCATGCCGCCGCCGTCCCTGCGCGCGGGGCTCACGTGGGCCTTCGGGACGATCGGGCTCTACGTCGTGCCGCCGACCCTGATCGTGCTGCTCGTGCAGCGCCGCTCGCTCGCGAGCATCGGCTGGTCGCCGCGCGGCTTCGTGCGGCACCTGTTCGTGTACCTGGGCCTCTTCGCGCTGATGGTCCCGGCGCTCGCGTTCGTCGCGCGTCGGCCGGACTTCCTCGCGACCTACCCCTTCGTCGCCGAGGCGCGCCTCGACGGCGCGACGCTCGTGAAGTGGGAGCTCGCCTACCTCGCGCAGTTCGTCGCCCTCGAGGCCTTCTTCCGCGGTTACTTCCTGTTCACGCTCGAGCGCGCCGTGGGGCGCCTGGCGATCTTCGTCATGGCAGTCCCCTACTGCATGATCCACTACCACAAGCCGATGCCCGAGGCGCTCGGCGCGATCGTCGCCGGCGTGGTGCTGGGCTACCTCGCGCTGCGCTACCGCTCCTTCTGGGGCGGCGCGCTGCTGCACGGCCTGGTGGCGCTCTCGATGGACCTCCTGTCCGCCCACCGCGCGGGCCTGTTCTGAGCCGCCGCTACCAGAGAATCGTCCCGCCCTTGGCCAGCTGTTCGGGCGTGACGCGGCGGCCGCGCAGGCCGTCGAGGATGCCGAGGGCCTTGGCCAGCACGGAGCGCGCGCGGCCCGAGGGTAGGCCGGCGAGCCAGGCGAAGGGCAGCGTCAGGACGTCGAAGACGACGAACGAGGTCCACTGCAGCGCGCCCGCGTGGCGGCGCAGGAACCAGATCGAGTTGACGCCCATCATGTACTTGCGGCGCGGGTTGTAGCCGCCGCCGGTCGAGGTCGACGCCGCGTGGAAGGCGTGCGTCCGGCCGGCGTAGAGCGACGCGAAGCCCGCGCGCTTGGCGGCGAGGCAGAAGTCGACGTCCTCGGTGTACATGAAGTAGTCGGAGTCGAAGAGGCCCGCGCGCTCGAACACCTCGCGGCGCACGAGCATCGTGCAGCCCGGCACGTAGTCGACGCGGC
>CAYGPA010000092.1:0-13143 GCA_964351535.1 uncultured Planctomycetaceae bacterium | reverse complement strand
GTGCGGCACCTGAAAGCCTCGCCGAATCGACGATTCGCCTGCGTTTCCAGGCACCCCACCGAAGCGGATGCCACGGCCCTGGCATCTGGAGCACTTCTTCAACGGGCTGCTGGGGGCTGGCCAGCCTGCACCGGGCGCTGGTAAACCTCTCGCTGCTCACCGCACGCCTCTGCGGCGTCCCCCGCGCTCCGGAACCGATTCGCATGTACGAACCGATCTCGCACGCTCTGCTCAACGACATCCTCGACGAGCTGAAACCCGAGCTGCGCCGTCAGGACCTGCGCCACTTCTACACACGCCTCGGTGCCAACTTCTACGCGGTGCACTCGCTCTTTCATCAGCTGTACGGGGAGCGGCCGGACTTCAAGGAGCAGATGCTGGCGCTCGTGGAACGCCTCGCCGGGGCCTACGTCGGTCGCCCCGCCGACCTCGAGCGTCTGGACATGGAGCGCGAAGAGGACCACGACTGGTTCCTGAGCCAGGAGTGGGTGGGCATGGCGCTCTACTGCGACGGTTTCGCCGGCGACGTGAAGGGCCTGGAGGAGCGCCTGCCGTACCTGCTGGACCTCGGCGTCAACCTCGTCCACGTGCTGCCGATCCTGAAGTGTCCGCCCGGGGCGAGCGACGGGGGCTACGCCGTCAGCGACTTCCGGGCCGTCGACGAGCGCGTGGGCGACGTCGAGGACGTGCGCCGGCTGGCGGCCTCGATGCGCAAGCGCGGGATGCTCCTGACGCTCGACGTGGTCGTCAACCACACCTCCGACGAGCACGAGTGGGCGCAGCGCGCGCGCGCCGGCGAGAGCGCGTTCCAGGACTTCTATCACGTCTTCGAGAACCGCGAGATGCCGGACCTCTACGAGGAGACGATGCCCGAGATCTTCCCCGAGACGGCGCCGGGCAACTTCACGTACGACGAGTCGATGTCGAAGTGGGTGATGACCGTGTTCAACCACTACCAGTGGGACCTGAACTACGGCAATCCCGCGGTCTTCATCGAGATGGTGGACATCATCCTGTTCTGGGCCAACCACGGCGCGGACATCGTGCGTCTGGACGCCGTGGCGTTCCTGTGGAAGAAGCTCGGGACCACCAGCCAGAACCAGCGCGAGGCGCATCTGATCCTCCAGATGCTCAAGGACTGCTGCCAGATCGTCGCGCCCGGAGTCCTCTTCATCGCCGAGGCCATCGTCGCCCCGATCGAGATCACCAAGTACTTCGGCGAGGACGCGGTCATCGCCAAGGAGTGCGAGATCGCCTACAACGCGACGCTCATGGCGCTCCTGTGGGACACCGTGGCGACCAAGAACGCGCGACTCCTGAACCAGGGGATTCACAACCTGCCCTCGAAGCTCGACCGCGCCACGTGGCTGAACTACGTACGCTGCCACGACGACATCGGCTTCGGATTCGACGACGCGGACATCCGCGCCAGCGGCTACGAGCCCGGCGCCCACCGGCGCTTCCTCGTCGACTACCTGACCGGTCGCTTCGAGGAGTCCCCCGCGCGCGGGCTGCCGTTCGGCGTGAACCCGCGGACCGGGGACGCGCGCGTGTCGGGCTCCCTGGCGTCGCTGGTGGGGCTCCAGGCGGCGCTGGAGGCCGGCGATGCCCACGCCGTCGACGAGTGCATCGCCGTGATCCTGCTGCTGCACGGCGTGATCCTCTCGTTCGGCGGCATTCCGCTGCTCTACTACGGGGACGAGCTCGGCACGCTGAACGACGACTCGTTCCTCGAGGACGCGACCAAGGCCGGCGACACTCGCTGGACGCATCGTCCGCGTCTGAACTGGGAGCGAGCGGAGCTGCGCAACCTGCACGGAGCGCCGGAGCAGCGCATCCACGACGGCCTGCAGCGCATGATCGCGGTGCGCAAGACCGTGCCCGCCTTCGCGGACTTCAACAACCGCGACCTGCTCGACGTGGGCGATCCGCATCTCTTCGTCTTCCTGCGCACCAGCCCGCAGATGACCTCCGAGTCGGTCCTCGTCGTCGTGAACTTCGCCGAGGAACCGAGCCACCTCGACCTGGCCGAACTCGCCAACCGCGGCACGTTCCTGTACGCCCGACTCCAGGACCTCCTGACGGGGGAGTCTCCGAGCGTGCTCGACGGCCGCCTCGTCGTTCCGCCGCGGAAGGTCTACTGGCTGGCGGGCGCGTGAGCTAGCCCGAACGATTCACGAGCACGCAGCCGAAACGACACAACCGGCGGCCTGCGGCCGCCTCTCGGCGCCTGCCGGCACTTTGCGAACTCCGGCGTCCTCGACGACCTGCAAAGGTCGCCTGCGGGGCCGAAGCTCGCAAAGCACCAGCAGACACCGAGCTGAGCCGTTTCGATCTACGCGTCGTGAATCGTCCGGGCCAGGCGACGGCGGTTCGGCGTTCTCGCGCGCGGGGCGGGCGCTCGAGGGGGCGCGAGTTGTAGGATCCTCGTTCCTCCCCCTTCGGAAGGTCGAGGTCGAACCCTCGAGGCCCTCATGATGCACCGACGCCAGCTCGCCGCCGCCCTCGCGCTTCTCGCTCCGTTCGCACACGCGGGGGACGGGGATTCCGCCTGGGACCAGGGGCGCGTCGTCGAGCCGATCGCCGCCGTGGTCCCGGTCCGCGAGCGCGTCGGGGTCGTGAACCGCATGCTGCGCGACCGCCTCGAGAACCTGCTGCCGCGGCTGATGCGCGAGGCGGGTCTCGACATGTGGATCGTGATCAACCGCGAGTACGCCGAGGACCCCGTTTACCTCACGCTGGTTCCGGAACCCGTCTTCTCCGCGCGGCGCACGACCATGCTCGTGTTCCACGATCGCGGTCAGCTCGGCGTCGAGCGCCTGACCGTCAGCCGCTATCCGCTCGGCGGACTCTACGATCCGGCCTGGGAGGGCGGCGCGCTGGAGGAGCAGTGGACGGCGCTCGCGGAGCTCGTGCGCGCGCGCGACCCGCGCCGCATCGGCGTGAACAAGAGCCGCCACTGGGCCTTCGGGGACGGGCTCAGCGCCGGGCTGCACGAGCAGCTCGTCGAGGCCCTCGGAGCGGAGCTCGCGGGGCGCCTCGAGAGCGCCGAGGAGCTCTGCGTGCGCTGGCTCGAGACGCGCACCGCGCTCGAGCTCGAGGTCTACCCGCACGCCGTCGAGCTGGCGCGCGGCGTGATCGCGGAGGCCTTCTCGAACCGGGTCGTCACGCCCGGCGCGACGACCACCCAGGACGTCGCCTGGTACATCCAGCAGCGCTTCGAGGAGCTCGACCTGCCGCCCTGGTTCCACCCCGACGGCAACGTGCAGCGCCTCGGCGTCGCGCACGACGTCGACGACCCGTTCTTCGGCGACGACGACACCGTGATCCGCCGTGGGGACGTGCTGCACACCGACGTCGGGCTCTGCTACATGCGGCTGTGCACGGACACCCAGGAGATGGGCTACGTGCTGCGCGCCGGGGAGCAGGACGTGCCCGCCGGCCTGAAGCAGGCGCTGGCGGTCGGCAACCGCTGGCAGGACCTCCTGACCGACGCCTTCGTGACCGGTCGAACCGGCAACGAGATCCTCGCGGCCGCGCGCGCCGCCGCCGAGCGCGAGGGCATCCTCGCCAGCGTCTATTCGCACCCCATCGGCTTCTTCGGCCACGCGGCCGGTCCGACGATCGGCATGTGGGACAACCAGGGGCCCACGCCGCACCGCGGCGACTGGAAGCTCTTCCCGAACACGGCCTACGCCATCGAGGGCAACGTCAAGGTCCGGGTCCCGGAATGGGACGGCCAGTGGGTCCAGATCAAGCTGGAGCAGAGCGCGCTGTTCGACGGCGAGCGCGTGACCTACCTCGCCGGCCGCCAGACGCGCTGGCACCTGGTCCGCTAGTGTCTGTCCGCGCCCGCCCCCGGCCGGCTTCACCGCGCAGGGGAAGCGCTCGCGGTTGGCGGCTACAATCCGCGCCTTGCCCAGGGAGTGCCCGCCGCGCGGGGCGCGTCCGCTCGAGGCAGCGCGGCAGCAGAGGAGTCCATGCTCGAATCGTTCGTCTCGTTGGTCGCCGTCCTGGCGTCGAGTCTCGTCGCCGCGGAGCCGGTGCAACACGCGGCCGTGCTCACGACCGGGGACCTGGCCGGCTGGCCGGCGCTCTTCGAGGACGCGCCCGGTGTGCGCCGAGCGTCCTTCGTCCCGGAGCTCGACCCGCGGTCCGCGTGGCCGGCCGGCGGCGACGTGTTGACGACGGGCCCCGGTCCGGCCGCGAGCTGGCAGCTCGCCTCCACGCCCGACGGCGAGCTCGCGCTGCCCGCCGCGGCGGCGGAGGCCGTCTGCTGGATCGCGCTCTACGTCGACGTCGACGCCTACGGAGCGGTGCAGCTGCGCGCGGCGGGCCCGGCGGACCTGCGGCTCTTCGCCGACGGGCTGGAGCTCGCCCACGGCGACGCCGACGTGCAGGCGACGACGACGTGGAGGCGCGGCCGCCACCGCCTGCTGCTGCGCACGGCGCGCGCGGCCGGGGAGAGCGGCAGCGCCTCGCTCTCCGTCGAGCCGCTGGCCGGCCAGGACGTCGCGACGTCCGTCGATCCCGTTCACGCCGTCAGCGAGTACGACGAGTGGCGCGCGCTCGAGGCGCTCACGGGACTCGCGCTCTCCCCCGACGGCTCGCTGCTGGCCCTGCGGCGCACCGTGCGCGACGCGACGGGCGACGGTAGCGCGACCTACCTCGACGTGGTGCAGGCCGACGCACCCGGTCGCGTCGTCGCGGCGCGCCTGGGAGGCGCGGGGGCCTCCGCCGTGGCCTGGAGTCCCGACGGGCAGCGCTTGCTGGTCCGTCACGGCGACGACCTCTGGACCTGGGCGCGCGACACGGGCCGCGTCGAGGTCGTGCTGCGCGACGAGCCGGGCCTGGGCGCGGTCGCCTGGTCTCCGGACGGCAGCTTCCTCGTCTTCGCGTCGACGCGCGGCAGCGTCACGCCACAGACGAAGGTGCGCCGGCGCGTCGACCTGCGCGAGCGCCTCGACGACTGGCCGACGCGGCCGCACCTGCACCTGCTCGCGCTCGAGTCGGGGGCGCGCAGGCGCCTGGCGATGCCCGGGGACTGGGCCCAGGACGCGTTCGCCGTGCTGGCGGACGGCCGCACGCTGGCCTACCTGCGCAGCGTGCCGATCGACGTGCGCCCGTGGTTCGACACCGAGGTCCGCACGCTCGACCTCGTCGACGGTACCGACCGACTCGTGCGCACGCTGCGCATGGGCTTCGAGAACCGCCCCGGACTCATCGGCTTCGCGGCCTCGCCCGACGGCCGCACGCTCGCGTTCGTCGGCCCGCCGGGCGAGCTCGGCGACGCCGCCGAGCGCGAGGTGAACGCCTTCGACCCCGACCTCTGGATCGTCGACCTCGAGACGGGCGATTTCGTGCGCGCCAGCGCGGGGCTCGACGCGTCCGTGGACGGCGCGCTGACGTGGACGGCGGACGGCGCGACGCTCTTCTTCGAGGGCACCTCCCGCTCCCGGTCGGCGCTCTTCCGCCTGGACGCGGCCGCGGACGGCGCGGGCGGGAGCCTGCGTCGCGTGCCGCATCGCGGCGACCTGATCCACGCCTTGAGCCATGCGACGCGCACGCCGCGGGTGGCGTACGTCTCCAGCTCGCCCGACGGCTTTCCGGCGCTGCACGTCGGCTCGATGGAGCCCGACGCGGAGCACGCGACACTGCTGACGCCGAACGACGACCTGCGGTCGCGGGTCCGGCTCGCGAAGCCCGTCGACGCGTCCTTCGAGGGCCCGGGCGGGCAGCGCATCGACGCGTGGCTCTACCTGCCCGAGGCTCCGGAGGGAGCGCGCCTGCCCCTCGTCGTCTACTACTACGGCGGCGCCACGCCGACCCAGCGCGGCTTCGACGAGCTGCACCAGTTCCTGGTCGGCAACGGCTACGCCGTGTACGTCGTCAACCCGCGCGGCGCGAAGGGCTACGGCGAGGACTTCGCCAACGCCCACGCCGGCGACTGGGGCCCCGTGGCGGGCGAGGACGTCCTGGCCGGCGTCGACGACGTCCTCGCGCGCCTCGCGCCGCTCGACCGCGAGGCCGTGGGCTGCTACGGCGGCTCCTACGGCGGCTTCATGACCATGCACCTGATCGCGCGCTCGAGCTTCTTCTCCGCGGCCGTCTCGCTCTACGGCATCTCGAACCTGACCTCGTACTTCGGCGACGGCATGTGGGGCTGGACCTACGGCGACCAGGCCATGGCGGGCTCCTTGCCGTGGCGCGACCGCGAGCTCTTCGTCGAGCGCTCGCCGCTGTTCTCCGCCGACGCGATCCGCACGCCGCTGCTCCTGATGCACGGCGACGACGACGGCAACGTCCCGCCCGCGGAGTCCGAGCAGATGTTCACGGCCTTGCGCCTGCTCGGGCGCACGGTCGAGCTCGTGCGCTTCGAGGGCGAGGATCACGGCCTGCGCGGCACGTGGTCCAGTCGCGTTCGCCACCGCACGCTGCTGCTCGACTGGTTCGACCGCTTCCTCCGCGGACGCCCCGAGGCGTGGGACGCCGGCTGGTGAGCTCCCTCGTGCGAACGCTCTGCGCGGCCGCCGCGCTGGTCCTGGCCGCCGCCGACGCGCGCGCGGAGCTCGAGCTGCGCCTCGCGGACGAGTCCGTGCTCGACCTCGCGGCTCCCGAGGCGCCCCTCCCGCGCCGCCGCTTCCCGGTCCTCTTCGTGCACGGGCACAACGAGCTGTCGCCCAAGGACTCCGACCTGCGCTACCGCACCGACTGGATCGTCAGCCAGCCCGGCCTGACGTCCTTCCAGGAGGCGCTGAAGCTGCCCGAGAACGCCTGGCTCGACCTCGAGCCGTACTTCATCCGCTTCGAGGACCAGAACCGCTCGATCGTCGAGGACGCGGCCGAGATCGCCGAGGCCGTCGAGGTGATCCTGGCGCGTCACTACAGGGACTACGATCCGACGGCTCCCGAGACCTGGGTCCGCAGCAAGCTCGCCGTCGTCGCGGTCGGCAAGGGCGCCCTGAGCACGCGGCTCTACCTCAAGAACCTGCACGCCGCCGAGGCCCTGCGCACGGGGTTCAACCCGATCTCGGAGTTCGTCGCGATCGCGCCGCCGAACCACGGCCTGGCCTCGTCCTCCCCCGCGCTGATCAGCCTGTCGCGGCGCCAGCTCAACAACGGCTACCGCGCCGACTGCACGCCCTACGGCATGCTCGGCGTCTCGG
Organism: uncultured Planctomycetaceae bacterium; assembly: GCA_964351535.1. GTDB lineage: Bacteria > Planctomycetota > UBA1135 > UBA1135 > JAUIDW01. The sequence goes on along the minus strand of CAYGPA010000092.1, from coordinate 5,977 downwards.
ACGAGCAGAGCCTGGGCTTCATCGCCGAGCTGAACGGCCACCCGATCGAGGACACGCTGCGTCCCGCGGACGATCCCGAGTGGATCCCCGGCAGCTTCCCGCAGGAGGCGCCGGGCAGTCGCCGCAACGGCGCGGCCGTCACGGCGGGAACGCTGTACGTGGCGCTCTACGCCGACGGCGGCCGCGACCGCGCCGGAGGCAGCCGGCCCTCGTCGGACTGCATGGGACGGGTGCTGGCGAAGAACCTCGCGCCCCACGCGGTGAACATCGCCGTCCCGCAGGTCCCCGACGAGCCGACGCACGGCTTCTCCGACACCCGGCGCGTCGTGCACGAGAACACGCCCCACACGACCGAGGTCGTCTGCCAGGCCCTGGCGGCCATCGCGTTCCACCGCACGCCCGGCCCCGACCACCCGTGCGCCGCGGTCGGCAGTGTTCCCGTCGTCGTTCCGCGCACCGCGGCGATGCTGTTGCTCGACACGTCGGGCAGCATGCGCGCGCGCACGTCTCCGGAGGGCCCGTCGCGCCTGGAGGTCGCGCGCGACGCGGCGGAGCTCTTCGTGCAGCTCTTCGCGCTCGCGGCGGATTCCGGCGACCGCCTCGGCGTGACGACCTTCGGCTCGGTGGTTGCGTCGCTCGACGTGGGGGGCGAGGTCCTGCCGCCGATCGGTCGCGACAACGTGCGCTTCCTGCGCGACCACGTCTCGCGCCTGGTCGCCGCACCGACGGCGCGGTCGTCGCTCGGCGGCGGGCTGCAGGTGGCGCTCGAGGCGCTGCGCGATCCGGTCGTGTCCGTCGTGCCCGGTCGCCACGTCGTGCTGTTCACCGACGGCATGCAGTCGGCGAGCCCCGTGCTGGCCAGCCAGCCGCCCGCGCAGGAGGGCGCGCCGCGCAAGCTCGTGATCCAGCGCGCCGAGGACCTGCTCGACTCCGGCGTACGCGCGACGGAGCCTGCGACCGAGGTCGCGCGCACGGCCGGCATCCACGTCCACACGCTGGGCTTCTCCGCCTCGAACGCCTACCTGCAGCCGCTGGTCGCCGCGGCGAGCGCCACCGACGGGGCGAGCCGCGTGACGCTCCAGCCCGCGGAGAGCCTGTCGCGCTTCGCAGTGCAGGCCCTCGCGGAGGTGCTCGGCGACCGCGGTCCGCGCTGGGTCGCGGAGCGGCGCTCCGACGGCCCGGGCGAGCGTCTCGAGCCCTTCACGCTCGGCGCCGGCGCGCGCCGCGCGTTCTTCGTGCTCACCTGGGAGCGCGGCCACGAGGTCGGCTTCAGCCTGCTCAAGGACGGCCGCGACGTCACCGGGTGCGCGACCCTCGTGCGCGGAGACTACTACCAGATCGCGGCGCTGGACCTGCCCGTCGCCTGCGACGGAGAGATCCTGAGCGGCGACGGCGAGTGGAGCCTCGAGGTCGAGGGCGATGCGACACCCCATCGCGCGCTGCTGCTCGTGCAGGATCCGCGCGTCGGGGTGAAGGTCGACCTGGCACCGGAGCTGCGCGTCGGCGACCCGCTCGACGTGCGGGTCCAGGTCGCGGTGGAAGGTCGTCCGCTCGCGGGTGTGGACGTGAAGGTGACCGTCCTCGCTCCGGAGGAGAGCCTCGGCAACCTGCTCTCGCTGCACTCCGGCCTGGAGGCGCCGAGCGCGCTCGCGGCGGAGCTCGAGGCGCCGTCCCAGCGCAACGCCGTGGCGGTCGCCGCCGACGCCGAGCTCTGGAATCGCCTCGTGCCGCGCGCCGTCCCGCTGGTCACGAGCCTCGAGGCCCCCGGAGTCCACGTGGCGCGCTTCGAGGGCACGCGCACCAGCGGTCCCTACACCGTTCGCGTCGACGTCACGGCCTCCGATCCGGTCCTGGGCAGCCTGCGGCGCTCGGTCGAGCGCACGTGCCTCGTGCGCTTCGGCACTCTCGTGCGCGAGCGCTCGCGCCTGCAGGTCATCGAACTGGATCAGACGCGCAAGGGGCGCTTGCTGCGCCTCTCGCTGCGTCCGATGGATCGCTTCGGCAACCTGCTGGGACCCGACCACGGGCGCGAGATCGAGGTGACCCTCGCCTCCGGCCGCGTCCTGACGGCGCCCGAGGACGTCTCGGACGGCACGTACCGCATTCCGCTCGAGGTGGGCTTCGACGCGGACCCGCAGGTCGCGATCCGCGTCTCGGGGAAGCTCGCGTACGACGGCTTGCTCTCGGGTCTGCAGGTGAAGCTCGAGGACCTGGGGGCGTGGTGGATCCTCGTGTTGATCTTGCTCGTCGCCATCGTCGGCCTGATCGTCTTCGCGCTGTTCCAGGTGGGCGCCGGCACGGCGCACTGATCCGTTCGTGGCGATCCCGCGAGGCGACATGGCACGCGCGCTGACGTTCGTTCTGCTGTCGGCCGCCGTGGTCGCGGTCGCGGTGTGGTGGACGACGGGGCGCGCGGAGCGCACGCCGCGCACCGAGCCGCCGGAGGTCGGCGAGGTCGAGCTCAGCGAGTCCGCGGCCGCACCCGCGGGGACTCCGGACGCGGCCGGGCCGGCGCGGACGCGCCGCGCGGCTCGGGGTCCCGAGGCGTCCGTCGCCGCTCCGTCGGAGCTCGTCGTCCGCACCGTGGACGGCTCCGGCGCCGAGCTCGCCGACGTCGCCGTGTCCCCGCGGCTCGCCGGCCCCCGCGAGCTGCCGGACGAGCGCCAGCGCACCCTCGTCCAGCAGCGCACGGGTGCCGACGGGCGCGCGCGGTGGCCGCTCGAAGAGGGACGGCTCGAAGTGGGCGACGCGCTCTCCCTCTTCGTCCACCCGCGCGGCGGGGACCTGCTGGCGGTGACCTGGTCCGGCCCGTGGCCCGGCCGGCCCATCGACGTGCGCCTGGAGCGCCGCGGCGAGCTCACGGGCCTCGTGTCGTTCGCCGAGACGCGCGAGCCTGTCACGCAGGGCCGGATCCAGGTGCAGTGGCGCCTGGGCGAGCCGGATCCAGGTGAGGTTCGCGGTTCGAGCTCCTGTCGCGTCGTGGACGGCGCCTTTCGCGCGGACGACGTCGTCGGCGAGGTGCTGTCCGTCGGCCTCGTCCGCGCGGGCTTCCAGTACCTGTCCATCGAGCCCGAGAGCCTGACGGTTCCGCCCGGCGGCAGCGTGCGCTTCGACGCCGTGTTCTCGCAGGGGCCCGTGCTGACTCTGCGCGCGGTCGACGCCGACAGCGACGAGCCGCTTCCCGACGCGCGCGTGCGCATGCGCAGCGGGCCGTCGGGGGCGACCGACGCGCAGGGGCGCCTCGAGCTGCGCGGCGTCTTCGCGGCGCGCGACGCGAGCGTGCGCGCCGACGTGAGCAAGCCGGGCTACGCGCCGCTCGAGCGCATCGTCACGGTCGAGCAGGCCCTGGCCGGCGAGGAGCTTCTCCTGCGCCTCACGCGCGGGAGCGTCGTCGCCGGCGTCGTCGTCGACGGCTTCGGTGTCCCACGTCCGGGGCTCACGGTGCTGGGCCGTCGCACGGAGCTGTACGGCATCGGCGGCAGCCGCCGCCACCTGTTCGAGCAGCGCACGACCACCGACGAAGCGGGGTCGTTCCGCCTGACCGGCTTGCCCGACTGCGCGGACTTCGACCTCGTGTTCCTCGAGGCGCGACGCGTCCTGGGCTACTACCGACTCGACCTGCCCGCGGACGCCGGGTGGAGCGAGTGGCTCCTCGAGCCCGAGACCACGATCTCGGGCGTCGTCGTCGACGCGCGGGGGGCGCCCGTCGCGGAGCGCTCCGTCAACGCGTTCCACGCCAACTCCGGCCATGCCGCGGACGCGGAGACCGACGCGGACGGACAGTTCCGCCTGGAGGGCCTGCACCCGGGGCACTGGACGGTCGTCGTGGCCTTCGGCGAGCCGCTGAGCTGGGGCGGCTCGTACCGCTACCACCGACGCGTGGTCGCGACCGTCGAGGCCGCGAGCGGACATCCGGGCTGGGCCCGCATCGAGCTGCCGCCGGAGAGTCCCGGGTCGAGCGAGCGGCTGCGGCTCCCGCTGCGCGTGACCGACGCCGCGACCGCCGTGCCGCTGGACCACCTCGACTGGCTGCAGGTCGTCGGCGTCGACTCCAACCTGAGTATCGGCCTCAGCGCGCCGGCGCTCGACGGCGGCGACTTCGAGTACGAGCTGCCCCCCGGGCGACACACGATCTCGATCCGCGCCGAGGGCTACGAGCTCTTCCGCGAAAACGTGGAGCTACGCGCGGGCGAAGCGCCGCCGGTGCTCGACGCGCGCATGGTCCCCAGCCGGCCCTGATCGTTTCGGCTGCGTGCTCGCGAACAGTCCTGGCTAGACGTTCGATCGGCCGTCCGCGCGGCCGTCTTCCAGGTCGATCTGCTGGAGCTTGGTGGCGAACTCCTCGTGGCTGCAGAGGCCCTTCTCGATCATCGTGCGCTGGACCGTCTTGACCGAGAGGGCCAGCTCGCCGATCGCGCGTTCGAGGCGCTGCACGTCGACCTGGCCGCCGCTCGTGTGCAGCATCGAGACCTGCGCCCGTGCCTCGGCGGCCTCGCGGCGCGCCTCGTCGATCTTGGAGTGCTGGTAGATGTCGAAGATCCAGTTGATGAGTCCCATGGGCTGCTCCGGTCGGGGGAAGAGGGGTCGCCCCGCCTACGGGGCGCGCACCAGGTTATTCGACGCGGCCGCCCCGGACACGGCTCCCGGCGGTCGGCGGCTGCATCCCGCGCCCGCTCGGCTACCTTGTGAGGCCATGGGACACGCTCCTCCTCTCGACGCCGCCGGAGGGCTCGACCTCGAGGCGGGCCTGGCGGCCGTGCGCGCCGCGGCCGACCGGCTGCGCGACGCGGTCCGCGAGACTCCGTCGGTCTACTCGTACACCTTCAGCGAGGTCGCCGGGCGCGACGTGTGGCTGAAGCTCGAGAACCTGCAGCGCACCGGGTCGTTCAAGGTGCGGGGCGCGACGAACAAGGTGATGCTGCTGCCGACCGAGGTGCGCGAACGCGGCTTGATCGCGGCCTCCGCCGGGAACCACGCGCAGGGCTTCGCGCTGGCCGCACGCCTCGTGGGGGTGTCGGCCATCGTGGTGATGCCCGTCAACACGGCCCTCGTGAAGATCCGGCGGACGGAGGGGTACGGGGCCCGCGTGATCCTGCACGGAGCGAACTACGACCAGGCGCAGGAGCACGCGCTCGAGCTCGCGCGCGAGGAGGGGCGCACGCTGGTCCATCCCTTCGACGACTTCGACGTGATCGCGGGGCAGGGGACCGTCGGGCTCGAGATCCTCGATCAGATCCCGGACATGGACACGGTCGTCGTCCCGGTGGGCGGCGGGGGGCTGCTCGCCGGCATCGCGATGACCGTCAAGGCTCTGCGGCCCGAGGTGCGCGTGATCGGCGCGCAGGCGCGCGGCGCGGCGCCGATGGTCGCCTCGTTCCACTCGGGCCGACCCGAGCGAGTCACCGACCCGCAGACGATCGCCGAGGGCATTCGGGTCGGGACGACGGGCCGCCACACGTTCGAGATCATCCGGCGCTGCGTCGACGAGATGGTCTACGTGGAAGAGGAGGAGATCACCGAGGCCGTCGTGCAGACCCTGCAGATGAGCAAGGTCGTGCCGGAGGCCGCGGGCGTGGCCTCGATCGCCGCGCTGCTCGGCAACCGCGTCGGGGGCGGGAAGACGATCTGCGCCGTGGTGTCGGGCGGCAACATCGACCTGCACCTGCTCGGTCGCATGATCGAGAGCGGCCTCGCGAACCAGGGCTTCTACCACATGACCGTCGTGCGCCTCGCGGACGCACCGGGCGAGCTGAACCGCGTCGTGGACGTCCTGCGCGAGACGAAGAGCAACATCGTCGACATCCAGCACCACCGCGCGGGCTGGAAGGTCCCCGTGGGCTTCGTGGACGTGGAGATCCTGATGGAGACGCGCCACCAGGGGCAGAGCGACGAGGTCGAGGCGCGCCTGCGCGAGGTCGGGCTGCGGGTCGTGGACCGACCGGGCTCGACGGAGCCGCGCTGAACGCCGGGCGCGACG
>CAYGPA010000091.1:0-13317 GCA_964351535.1 uncultured Planctomycetaceae bacterium | reverse complement strand
GGGCGGCGAAGCCGAGCTCGACGGTCGCGTCGTCGGCGATCTCGCGGGCGGCCGCGGTCCGTTCCGGGGGCCCGGTCTCGGTCGGGAGGCCGCCGTCCGGGACTCCCTCACGCGGCGGGGCGGCTCGCGCGGCGAGCGCACCCGTGAGCACCGCGCGGACCTCGTACCACCCGGATCGCAGGCACCTCATGGAGCCCATGCTGAGCTTCCTGGGGCCGTATGCCATTAGCACTCGACCCCCGGTGCCTACGCACTTCGGCGGATCCGACGCGGCCCGTACCCGGGCCCCCTCGGAGCGGACTCGGACCCGGCTCGAGACGCCCGCCTCAGGCGCCGCCATTGCGCGTCGCAACGGCCGTCGCCGCCGGGCCCGAACCGGCGTCTTGCTCGGGCCCGCCGTCCCCGGCGGAGCCGGGTTCGTCGGACGCCTCGGGGGACGCCTCGGCGGGCGGCTGCGCCTTCAGCTCGTCCCGCGCCTCGGCCGCGGCGCCGGCGTCGCCGGTCGCCTCCGGGACGAAGTCGTCGACGTCGCTGAACTCGACGGCCACGTGGCGCGAGACGCCGCGGGTCTCCATGGTCACGCCGTAGAGCGCACGGCAGGCCGCCATGGTGCCCTTGTTGTGCGTGACGATGACGAACTGCGTGTCGCGCAGGAACCCGTCGACCATGTGCAGGAAGCGGCCGATGTTGGCGTCGTCGAGCGCCGCGTCGACTTCGTCCAGCACGCAGAAGGGGCTGGGCCGCGCCTTGAAGACGGCGAACAGCAGGGCGAGCGCCGTCATCGTGCGCTGGCCGCCCGACAGCAGGCCGATCGGCAGCATCTCCCGCCCCGGAGGACGCGCCACGATCTCGATGCCCGACTCGAGCGGGTCGTCCGGATCCAGCATGTCGAGGTCCGCCCGTCCGCCGCCGAACAGGGCGCGGAAGAGCCCCTGGAAGTTGCCGCGGACCTCGTCGAACGTCTCGAGGAAGCGTCGCTTGCTCTCGATGTTGATCGTGCGCAGCGTCTCCTCGAGAGAGCCGCGCGACTCCTGTAGATCTTGCTTTTGCTGGCGCAGGAACACGAAGCGCCCTTCGATCTCCTCGAGCTCGGACAGCGCCTCGGTGTTCACCGGACCGAGGCGGTCGAGGTCGCGCTTCAGCCCCGCGACGCGCTTGTCGAGGCGCGCCAGCTCGGCCGGGTGAGCGAGTTTCTCGTCGAGCTCGAAGCCCTCGCGCAGCTGCGCCTCGGTCTTCTCGAGCTCCTCCTCGGAACGCCGCAGGAGTTCCTCGCGCGACAGATCGGCGCGCTGCTTCTCGAGGCGCAGCTCGGAGCTCTTGCCCAGCACCTCCTCCAGCTCGCGCGTGACGCCGTCCACCTGCCGGCGCGAGGCCTGCAGCGCCTCGCGGCTCGCGTTCTCCGCGGCGCGCAGCTCGGCCATGGCCGCCTGGGCCAGCGCGAGCCGCTCCTCGGCCCCGGCCTGCTCCTGGACGAGCGCCGCGACCTCGGCGCCCTTGGCCTCGGCGTTCTCGCGGTGCTGGCGCGCGCGCGACTCGGCCCTGCCGAGCTCGGCCCGGGCCGCCTCCGCGAGGCGCTCCGCGTCCGCGAGCTGCTGTTCGAGCCGCCGGCACACGCCGGCCTCCTCGGTGGCGACGATGCGCGCCTGCTGCTCGGCGGCGGCGGCCTCCTCCCGCCCGCGCTCCAGCGCGTGACGGCGCTCCTCGAGCGCGGCGAGCAGCTCGTTCTCCTCGCGGAAGCGCCGCTCGGCGTCCTCCTGGGCCGTGCCGGCCTCCACGAGCTCGCGCTCGAGCAGCTGCAGCTCCTCCTCGAGCGTGCGCGCCTCGCCCTCGACGAGCTGCAGGCCGTCCTCGAGGTCGCGGCGACGCGCCACCGCGGCCTGCGCGTCGCTCATGGCCTCCGCCTGCGCGCGCAGGCTGGCGTCGAGTTCGCCCTCGACCGCCGCGATCTCCGCGGCCAGCGCGGCGCGCTCGGCCTCGTTGCGCGACAGGAGCTCGGCGACCTCGTCCTGCTCGCCCGCGAGCTGCTGGCCGTCGCGCTCGAGCTCGTCGGCGCTCGAGCGACGCCCGACCGCGCCCTGCGCGATCTCGCGGTGTCCGCCGACCAGCCCCGTGGCGTCGACGAGGTCCCCGCCGGGCGTGACGAAGCGCAGCCCCGGATGCTCGCACACGAGCTCCAGCGCGGCGTCGAGGTCGCGCACGAGGACGACGTCGCCCACGAGCAGGTCGACGAGCTGCGCGGCCGTTTCGTCGGCGACGACGAACTCGGAGAGCCGCCCGTACACCAGTCCGACACGGTCGCCCTCGAGCCGGGGCATGGACGGCAGCTCGCGCCGCGCGAGGCCCTGCAGCGCGACGAGGCGGGCCTGCCCGCGCTCCTCGCTGCGCAGCCAGCGTGCGATCTCGCGCGCGGCCTTGGGATCCTCGACGACCAGGCCCAGGGCCTTGCCCTCGAGCGCGGCGTCCAGCGCGCGCGCGTAGCGCGTGTCGGTGCGCACGTGGTCGGCCAGCACCCCGCGCAGCGCGGCCGCGAACGGGCCGGGGGTCCCCTCGTCGTCGAGCAGTGCGCGCGTCCCGGCCTCGAGGCCTTCGCGCTCGCGCTCCCAGTCGCGCAGCGACGCGACGCGCGTGGCGATGCGCGCCTGCTGCAGCTCGATCGTGTTCTTGCGGTCGAGCAGCTCCTCGCCGCGCGCCTCCACGGCCACACGCCGCGCGCGCAGGCCGTCGCGCCGCTGCTGGACGACCGCGCGCGCCTCGTCGGCCTGCGCCTGGCGCTCGAGGGCCGCGGTCTCGCGCTGCGCCACCTCGACCAGCGACCCGCGCGCCGCCACCAGGCGCTCGCCGACCTTCGCGGTCCGACCCCCCAGCGCCTCGCGGCTCTCCTCGAGGTGACGCCGACGGTTGGCGGCGGCGGTCTTCTCGTGCAGGAGCTCCAGCACCGCCTGGTTCTTGCGCTCGGACTCCTCGCGGACGTCGCGGAACTCCTGCCGCGCGTCGCGCAGTCCCTGGGTGCGCGCCTCGGCCTCGGCCTCGGCGGCGGTGAGCCGCGCCGCGGCCTCGCGCACGGACTCCGCCAGCGTGCCGGCCTCTTCCTCGCCGGCCGCGAGGGAGGCGCGCAGCTCGTCGAGCCGCGATTCCTCCTCGTCGGCGGCCAGGCGCCAGGACTCGATGCGCACGAGGAGCTGCTCGTGGCGCTCCGCCAGGGCGCGCACGTCTCCCGAGAGGCTCGAGACGGCCTCGCTGCGCCGATCGACTTCGCCCGTGAGGTCGCGCTCCTCGGCCTCGCGCGCCGACAGCGCGGCCTCGCCGCTCTCGCGCGTCGAGCGCAGCTCCGCGGCGCGCCGCTCGAGCTCCTCGAGCTCGCCGTTCAGCGCGCCGAGCGCCTCGTCGCCGTGGTGCAGGCGGTGCTGCAGCAGCGCGAGGAGCCCCTCGCGCCACTCGTCGCGCACCGTGATGTAGCGCTCGGCCTTGCCGGCCTGCATCTTCAGCGAGCGCACGCGGCCGGAGAGCTCCTGGATCACGTCGTCGAGCCGCAGCATGTCCTGCTCGACGCGCTTGAGCCGCGACTCGGCCTCCTTCTTGCGCTGGCGGTAGCGGCTGATGCCGGCCGCCTCCTCGAAGACCGCGCGCCGGTCCATCGCGTTCGCGGACAGGATCGCGTCGATGCGACCCTGCTCGAGCACGGCGTAGCCGCGGCTGCCGAGGCCGGTGTTGAACAGCATGTCGCGCACGTCCTTGAGGCGCGCGCGTCCGCCGTCGATCAGGTACTCGCCCTCTCCGGACTGGTCGACGCGGCGCGTCAGGCTGATCTCGCTGCCGCGGTCCTCGACGACCCCGGAGGAGTTGTCGAGCACCATCGTGACCTCGGCCAGCGACATCGCGGGCCGGCTGGAGGAGCCCTTGAAGATGACGTCGGTCATCCCCGAGCCGCGCATCGACGTCGGACGGGTCTCGCCCAGCACCCAGCGGATCGCGTCGACGACGTTGCTCTTGCCGCAACCGTTGGGGCCGACGATACCCGTCAGGGACGAGTGGAACTCCATCACCGTCTTGTCGGCGAAGGACTTGAAGCCGAAGAGCTCGAGTCGTTTCAGCTGCATTCAGGCGGATTCCGTGCCGGTCGCCGCGGCGGCCGGGGTGAAGAGGTCGGGAGTCGGATCGGGGTGGGCCGCGGATGCGGACGAAGGTTCCCCGAGCACGGCGGATGGGTCGAGCGAAGCGGACCGGGCGGCGACGAAGCGCCGCCAGACGGTCGAGGGAGACGTCGTACCGAGGTCCGCGCGCCAGCCGCCGAGGGCCTCGGGCGCGGACGACCACGGGAACGGAGCGAGCGCGCCGGTCGGCACGGTCGAGAGCAAGCTGGCCTCGGCGCGGCCCAGGTCCTCGTCGAAGCCCGGAGCGAGCGAGAACCCGCGGCCGTAGGGCGCGGCGGGATCCAGGCCGGCACCGACGCCCTGGTCGAAGAGCAGGCGCTGCGCGTGCTGCGGGAGCTCGGCGTCGAGGCGCGCGAACCGCGCGGCCGCGCGCGCGCCGAAGAACGGCGAGACGACGACCGCCAGGCGGCGCGACTCGCCCAGCCGGCGCGCCGCGTCGCACAGAAACCCCAGGATGCGCGCGCCCTGTTGACGGCGGATCTCGCCGTCGCCGAGCAGCTTCAGCGCCTCGCGCATTCCGACCGGGGCGAGCGCGAAGCCGACGCGACCGCGCAGCGCGCCGGGGCGCGCGCCGGAGCAGCGCTCCTGGAAGACGGAGAGCGACTCGAGCGCCTGCAGCGCGAGGCGCACGAGCTCCGCCAGCGACTCGAGGAAGTGGTCCTCGCGCCACGGACCGGCGCGCCAGGCGAGGCGCGGCAGGTTCAGGGCCACGGCACCGCCGCAGGAGACCGCGGCGCGCTCGCGCGGATGGCGCCGGCACCCGGGACCGGCGAAGCGCTCGTCCGCGCGGCTCCACGTCGGAACGACGCGGCCGCTCGCGAGCAGCCGGTCGAGGTCACGCGTCCCGCGGCCGGGGGCGGAGTCGGGATCGGAGCTCGCGTCGAGGGTGGCATCGGACGCCTCCGGGGCGTCCTCGTGCAGCAGGTCCTCGAGCTCCGCGGCGTCGAGGAAGAGCCGCGGTCCGAGCGGGTCCGCGGGCAGCGCCGCGAGCTCCGTGAGCAGCGCGCTGGTGAGCGCGCGCGAGCGGGGTCCCGGGGACTGGCTCAGGCGGCCGAGGTCGATGCGCGCGCCCGAGGCGTGCGCGACCGATCGCAGCCCGCGCAGGAACGACGCCAGGCCCTCGCTGCGGCCGCCGCGCGAGCGCAGCAGGGGCTTCAGCAGCGCCGCGGAGTCCTCCAGCACGCAGGCCGAGGCCGCGTGGCGCAGCACGCCGCCGAGCTCCTCGAGCACCTCGAACGGCGCCACGGCGGAGGGCGGTCCCGTCAGCAGGAGCTCCGCCGGGACGCACGTGACCGTCAAGCGCTGCAGGCGACCGACGTCGTGGAGCTCGAGGTCGCCGTCGAGATGGGCCTCGCAGACGTGCTCGTCGAAGACCTCCTCGAGCGCGAAGCGCCGCACGACCTCGCTCGCGACGCGCACCTCGGAGCTCTCGCGGTCGGCGAAGTGTCCGGCCTCCGGACCCGCGCCCGAGAGCACGGCGCGCAGGTCGTGCCGCGGCAGCCCCACGAGTCCCTGCCGACGCAGGGCGGACGCCAGTCCGAGCGAGACCAGCTCGTTGTCGACGAGCTCGCGGATCAGCGACGTCGTGATGCGCCGCAGCTCCGCGTGCAGCACGCGCTGCTCGACGCGGGAGGCCACCTCCTCGGCGACGCGGCGCGGCAGGTTGGCCTCGTTCATCAGGGCCGCGACGATGCGGCCCTTGCTCCACGTCGAGCTCTTGCGCGACTCCTGGACGCGCACGCGCTTCAGCTCGCCCCGTCTGGAGGCGGGGGAGGCGGCCGCGCCGGACTCGTCCGCGCCTCCCGCGGCCTCGCCGCGGGCGCCCTCGTCGCCCGGCGTGCCGCGCACCTCCAGCGCGCCGCGCACGCGCGAGCGGCGGTCGCGGTAGAGGATGTAGGCCTTGGCCACGGTGAAGCGGCCCAGCTCGACCAGCGTGCGCTCGACGAGGTCCTGGATCTCCTCGATGCCGGGCACGGAGCGATCCGCACGCCCGGGCTCGAGTCCCGCGTCGGCTTCGCGCTTCGCCTCGTCGCGCCGCGAGGCCGTGCGCGACTCGAGTTCGAGCCGCACGACCTCGGAGACCTCGCGGGAGAAGGCGGGGTCCGACTCCCCCACGGCCGACATCGCCTTCTCGACGGCCGCCTCGATCTTGGAGGCGTCGAAGGGCGCCTCGCGCCCATCGCGCTTGCGCACGCGCCGGATGGTCACGGCGTCGCCTCCCGCGGGCAGGAGCCCGCGCGGTCCGGCGCTCGGAGCACGTCGATCCGCCTCACGACTCCGGCCGACCCTCGAGGATGGGCCGCAGCTCGTCGAGGAACTGACTGACGTCGCGGAACTCGCGGTACACGCTGGCGAAGCGCACGTACGCAACCTGGTTCAGCTTGCGCAGCTCCTCCATGACGAGGTTGCCGATCACGCTGCTCGGGACCTCGCGGTCGTACTCCTCGTGGCAGCGCGCCTCGACGCGCATGGCCGCCTCTTCCAGGGACTGAGTCGAGACGGGCAGCTTCTCGCAGGCGCGCATCATGCCCTTCAGGACGCGGTCGATCTCGAAGCGCACGCGCTCGCCGTTCTTCTTCACGACGCGCAGCGGCGTCTCCTCGACGCGCTCGTAGGTCGTGTAGCGCAGGAAGCACTCCAGGCACTCGCGGCGCCGCCGGATGGCGCTGCCGTCGGCGGAGGCCCGGGAGTCGACGACCCGGTCGTTGTCCTTCTTGCAGCGCGGGCACTTCATCGCGAAAGGGGCGCCCTCGGGCGCCACAGCGCCTCGGATCGCCCCGATAGAACAAGAGACCACGCTAAATATTGTGTGTCAACGCCACGCACCCCCCAGCCCTGGAGGCCCGGACCGGGCGGATCACTTGCCGATGCAGAAGCTCGCGAAGATCCGATCGAGGAGGTCCTCGGGGGTCGTGCGGCCCCCGATGGCGTCCAGCGCGTCGGTGGCTCCGCGCAGGATCTCCGCCACCTGGTCCAGAGGGGCCCCCGAGCGCAGGCCCGCGCGGGCCCGGTCGACCTCCTCCCTGGCCCGATCCAGGGCGGAGCGGTGACGCGCCGACAGCTCGCGCCCGAGGCCGGCGCGGGGGGCCGCGGGGGGCCCGGCGCGGCCCGCGGCGTCGCCCGGAGCCTGGCCCAGCGTGCTCGCCAGGGCCGCGCGCAACTCGCGCAGGCCCTCACCGGTCGCGCTCGAGACCGGGTGCGCGGAGAGCACGCCGAGCCCCTCCCGCTCGCCCGCCGCGGGCAGCGGACGCGCGGCGGCGAGGTCGGACTTCGGCCAGACGAGGACCCGCGGGACGCCCGGGGGCAGCTCGCGCGCCTGCTCGCGCAACCCCACCGACGAGGTCGTGCTCGCGTCCGCGACCCACAGGCAGAGATCCGCGCTCTCGCGCTCGGCGCGCGCCAGGACCTGGGCGCGGCGATCGGGGTCCTCGGCCCCCTCCTCGAGACCGGGGGCGTCGAGCAGCGAGACCGTGAGCCCGGCGAGGTCGAGCTCGGCGCCGACGCCGTCGCGCGTCGTGCCCGCGAGGTCCGCGACGAGCGCGCGGCCCTGCTCCACGAGGGCGTTGAAGAGCGCGCTCTTGCCGGCGTTGGGCGCGCCGACGAGCACGAGGCGCGGCAGACCGCTCTGCGGCGCGCGCCGCGCCTCCCAGCGAGCCGCGTCGGCCAGGCGCTCCGCGACGGCGTCGGCCCGTGCCAGCAGCTGCTCGACGGGAACGTGTCCCGTGTCGGTCTCGTCGAAGTCGAGGCTCGCCTCGCACAGCGCGCGCAGGCCCTCGAGCCGTTCGCGCAGGGCCGTGAGGCGCTCGTCGAGGCCGCCGCAGAGCAGGGCGCTGGCCGCGCGTCGCTCGTCGTCGGTGCGCGCCCGCACGAGCTCGAGGACGCCCTCGGCGCGCGTCAGGTCGAGCCTCCCGTTCTCGAAGGCGCGGCGCGTGAACTCGCCCGGCTCGGCCGCCCGCGCGCCGAGCTCGAGCACGCGCCGCAGGGCCGCCGCGAGCAGCGGCGGCGAGCCCGGCAGGTGCAGCTCGGCCACGTCCTCGCGCGTGTACGAGCGCGGCCCGGGCATCCACAGCAGGAGGCACGGCTGCGTCCCGCGCCCGTCGTCGAGGCGGCCGCGCCAGACCCCGCGGGCCGCGGGCGCTCCCCGGGGGCCTCGAGGCCCGTGGGGATCGTCGTGTGCGGCCGGGTGCTCGCCCGCAGCCGTTCCGGGTGCCGGGGACGACCGGAAGACCTGCTCGAGGATGGCCCCCGCGCGCACCCCGCTGATGCGCACGACGCCGCGCTCCCCGGGCCCGGGGGGCGAGGCGATGGCGGCGATGGTGTCGCGTTCCGACCCTCTCAATCGCATTCCTCGTGAACGGACCGCCCGCCCGCGGGCGTCGTCGTCAGCGCGAGGTCTGCCGGCGCTTCGAGCCGCCGCGCGGGCCGGGGCCCTTGCCGCCCTTGCCGCCCTTGCCCTTGCCGCCGCCGCGCTGCGCGGCCATGCGCTTCTGCTGCTCGAGCTGCTTCTCCGCGAGGCGGGCCATGAAGCCCGGCTTGCGTGCGACCTCGGTGTCGTCGATCGGCCACTTCTTCTTGATGACCGTCATCTCGAACATGCCGAGGGTCGACGACGTGATCATGTAGAGCGAGAGGCCCGCCGCGTAGTTGTAGAGGAACACGCCGAACACGATCGGCATGAACATCATCATCTTCTGCATGCGCGCCGCCTGCTCGTCCGCGGGCTTCGGCATGAAGCGCTGCTGCAGCAGCATCAGCGCCATCATGATCGGCGGCAGGACGTTCAGGTACTCGATCGTCCCGAGGAACGGCAGGTGCGTGTCCAGGTCGATCTTCATCAGGCGGTCGGGCCGCGAGAGATCGGTGATCCAGCCGAAGAACGGCGCCTGGCGCAGGTCGATGCTCGTGCGCAGTGCGGTGAACAGCCCGAAGAACACGGGGATCTGCAGGAACATCGGCAGGCAACCGCCGAGCGGGGGCATGGCGCCCTCCTTCTGCATCAGCTCGCCCTGGGCCTTGCGCAGCTTGGTCGGGTCCTTCTCGTAGCGCTTCTTCAGCTCGTCGATCTGCGGCTGCAGGCGCTTCATCTTCTTCGTGTAGCGCGCCATCGCCGTCTGCGAGCGACGGTTCAGCGGGAACAGCAGCGCGCGCATGCCGAACGTCAGGAGGATGATCGCCACGCCCCAGTTGCCGACGAGGCTCTGGACGCCGCGCAGCACGACGAGCAAGAGCTTCGCGATGCTCTCGACGCCGGGCAGGAAGGCCTTCAGGTCGCCGTGGACGAGGCCGAGCAGGTCCTCGGACACGGCCTCGAGCTCCGCCGGCTTCTTGGGGCCCGCGTAGGCGCGGTAGTGCAGCGTGCGCGTCTCCCCGGGCACCGGCATGGTCGTTCCGACCTGCAGGTCGGCGACGGGGAACATCCAGGCCTTGTCGGTCCCCTCGTCGCGCGCGTACTCGCCGTCCCAGGTGTCGCGCCAGCTGGCGCCGCGCAGGCTGGCGACGCTGGGCGGGTCGGTCGGGTCGGCGCGCAGGACCAGCGCGAAGTACTTGTTCTCGACGCCGGCGAAGGCGAGCGGCGAGGTGCCCACGCGGAAGGCGTCGGGCTCGCGGAGGCTCCCGTTGCCGCTGCGCTTGCTCACGCGCACCGCGAGGGCGTCGTCGGGCTCCGCGCGCCCGGCCGCGATGGCCTGCGGCTCGATGTAGAAGCGGTCGCCGACCTCCTGGGGCACGACCTCGGCCGGCGTCAGCTCGAACTGCACCGGACCGGAGACCGCGGTCCCCTCGTTCTCGATCTCGATCTCGACGAGGAGCTCGTAGGAGTTCGGCTGGGCGAGGATGCGCTTGCGGAAGCGCGCGCCGGTGCCGGCCGCGTACTCGAACTCGACGCCGTTGGGCTCGTCCGCGCTGCCCAGCACGCGCGCGACCCAGAGCGCCTCGTCGAGCGACTCCTCGGGACTCGCGAGCCGGCGGCTGGAGGCCTGCGTGCGCAGCGCCAGCGACCCCGTGAGGTCCTCACCCGACATCGCCGGGCGCACGACGACCGCCCAGTTGGCGGGATCGCGCCGCTCTTCCTTCGTCAGGCCCTCGCGTACGTACCAGTCGCCGAGGCGCAGCTCGCGCAGCAGCGCGCCGCGGTTGGTGAACACGGCGAAGTAGGAGCCGCGCTTCCCGGGCGTTCCGAAGATCAGCTCGATCTCCCGCTCCTCGCCGGCCCTCACGACCTCGCCGCTCGGCGTGAACGTGGAGGCCGGGGCGAGCTCTTCCGCGGGGGCGGCCGCTCCGGACTCGTCGACGCGTCCGGCTTCGTCCAGAGCGGTCGTCGCGACCGCTCCGTCCGGCAGCTCCTGTCCCTCGAGACCCTCCTCCGGCTTCGCGGGCGGCTTGACGAACAGGCTCCAGGCCATGAGGACCAGGAACGAGAGGATCAGGGCCAGCGGCAGTCGCTTCTCCACAGGCGGTCGGTTTCCTTGAAAGCAGGTGGGTGAGGACGCGGTGCGCGAAGCGCTCAGCGTCCCTCCCCCAGCCGGGCGGCGAGGTATTCGGGGAGGGCCTCGACGGCGCGGATGTCCGCCATGGCCCGGTCGACGTCGTATTCGAGGCGCACGAAGCTCAGCGCGCGGCCGTCGTAGATCGCGTACGAGAGACGCCGGTCGCCGTCGCGCGGCTGCCCCACCGAGCCGACGTTGACGATGGCGCGGTTCGCGCCGAGGTCCCCCAGGTCGTAGGGGCCCTCGGTGTCCCTGGGACGGTAGAGCCGGCCGTCCTCGAAGTAAACGGCGGGCACGTGGCTGTGTCCCACGAAGCAGATGCGGCCGTCCATGCACGCGAAGTTCGCGTCCATCTTCTCGCGGTCGCGGATGTGCGAGGGCAGCATGTACTCACGGACCGGGTCGCGCGGCGAGCCGTGGGCGTAGATCACGCCGTCCTCCTGCAGCAGAGGCTCGAGGCCGCCGAAGAAGTCCCAGTAGTCGTAGCCTTCCTCGCGGTCCACGCCGTGGCTGAACTGGTCGCGCGTCCAGTCGATGGCCGCGCGGGCGTTCGGGTTGAAGTCCTCGGCCGAGTTCAAGAGGGCGTACTCGTGGTTGCCCTGCAGGCAGAAGCCCGGCGCGAGGCCGTGCTGGCCCGCGTTCTCACCGCTGTGGGCGACCAGCAGGTCCACGCACTCCCGCGGCGACCCGCCGTAGCCGACGACGTCCCCCAGGCACACGACGCGCTCGATCCCGCGCTCGACCACGTCCGCCAGCGCCGTCTCGAGCGCGGGCAGGTTCGCGTGCAGATCCGAGATCAGCGCGGTGCGGGGGTAGGACAAAGGGGGTTCCGACGAGCTTTCCGGCCACGGTTCCCCGCGGAGGGCCGAGGATTATCGGGCCGCGGAGGACGCCCCGCAAGCGCGGAGCGCGCCGCCCTCGCGCAGAGTGCCTGCGAGCGCGCTCGAGCACCGCTACACTTCGCGCTCGCCCGCGCACCGCCTCGTCCGTAGGAACTTCGATGAGCCCCTCCGCAGCCCTCCTCCTGGCCCTCCCGAGCCTCCCGATCGCCCCCGCGCTCTCCAGCGCCTCCCCCGCGGCTCCCGCGGCCGGGCAGGAGAGCCGGCCCGCCTCGTCCGAGCCCGGCGGCTCGCCGGCGGAGAAGACGGGACCGCCCCCGGCCCCGCCGCTGCCCGCGGACGTCGCGGCCACGATCGACGGCGTGGCGATCCCGATGGAGCGCTACAAGGAGCACCTGCTGCGCGTGCACGGCAACCGCGAGCTCGACCAGCTCATCGCGCTGGTCCTGCTCGAGCGCGAGGCGGCGCGGATCGGCGTGACGCTCACCGAGGAAGAGCTCGACGGCGGCGTCGCGGCGGACCTCGAGGTCCTCGAGGGCCGCATGGGCGGACCCGCGGGACTCGCGGCCGCGCTCGAGGGTCAGGGACACACGCTCGAGTCCTACGCGCGCGTGCTGCGCGAGGGCAAGCGGCGCGAGATGCTGGCCGACCGCATCTGCCGCGCGCAGCGCGACCTCACCCCCGAGAAGATCCAGGAGGAGTTCGAGCGCCAGTTCGGACCCGGCGGCCTCACGACCAACGTCCAGCACCTGTGGCTGACCCTGACGCGCGGCAAGCTCGAGCTCGAGTCCTCCGGCAAGGGCGGCGAGCAGCTTTCGCGCGAGAACGTCTACGGCTACCTGATGGCGCGCGGCAAGGAGTTCGCGGAGCGCGTCGCCGCGGGCGAGGACTTCGAGGCGCTGGCGCGCGCGGAGAGCCACGACCCGAACGTCGACCGCAACGGCGGCTACCTGACGGGCTACGAGTTCACGCGCCTCTCCCGCGACCTGCGCGACCTGCTGCCGGTCGCGCCGCTCGGCGAGCTCGTCGGACCGGTCCGTACGGCCAACGGCATGTTCCTCTTCCGCGTGCTGTCGCGCACGCAGACGCAGTTCGAGGACGTGGAGGAGCAGGTCCGGCAGGACCTGCGCGACAAGCCGGCGACGACGCTCGAGATGCGCGCGCTGGAGACGAAGCTCTACGGCGACGCCGTCATCCGGAAGTTCTGAGCGCGCCGCGCGCGTCGGCTCCGGGTCGCGGCGGCAGCGACCAGGCGACCGCGTGCAGCACCGCCGAGGCCGCGAGCCCGGCGGCGACGAGCCACGGCCGCTGCTCCAGGACGCCCGCGGCACCCGCGACGACGCCGGGCGCGGCGATCGCGAGCAGCGCGCCGAGCACGGCGACGCGCCCGTGGCCGCGCGCGGCGAGCCGGTGCGCCAGGTGGCGCCGATCGCCGATCCACGGGGCCTGGCCGGCGCGCAGGCGCTCGAGGGCGTCGCGCGCGAGGTGCAGCGGCACGAGCCCCGCCAGCACGGCGGCGAGCGCGGGAGCCGCGAACAGGAAGCCGGCGGCGCCCACCGCGGTCGCGGAGGCGTCCGCGTTGTCGAAGGTGTTGACCGCGTTCTGCGCGCACACCGCGGCCAGGGTCAGGCCCGCGAGCCAGCCGGCGCCCGCGGCTCCGCCGACCTCGAGCGCGGTCGGCGCGGCGAAGGCGAGCCCCGCCAGGACCTGTCCGCGGAGCTTCGCCGCCGGGCGCAGACCCGCGGGCCGCAGGTCGTCGACCAGGCCCACGCCGAAGGCCGCGAGCCCTCCGAGGATCAGCCCCGGCGCGCCCAGCGGGAACCACGGGGTCGCGTCGAGCCG
>CAYGPA010000090.1:0-13334 GCA_964351535.1 uncultured Planctomycetaceae bacterium | reverse complement strand
GTTAACAGCCGAATGCTCTACCAATTGAGCTATCGGGGAAGCGGGGAGACAGGTTAGCCCGCGGAGGGGGGGTGTCACCCGCGACGGGGGAGAGGTCTGAGGTCTCGCGCCCGGGAGGGGGGCCGGGCGGAGGGGCCGGGGCGGGTGGAAGGCTCAAGTTCCCCGGGCAGCGGTCGATGAGTGCGGGTGGCGGGGCGGTCTCTGGGCCGCTCCGACCGTCCCCATGGCCGAAGCTGCATCCGAACTCCTCGCCCGGGACCTCGCCGGGCCGCCGGTGGGGCTCGCGGGTCCGTCGACGCTGGGGGTCGGCGTGGTCGGGGCCGGGTACTGGGGGCCGAAGCTGATCCGGAACTTCCAGGCGTGCGAGGGGGCGCGCGTGGTGGGCGTGTGCGATCGGGATCCGGCGCGGCTCGCGGACGTGGCGCGGCAGGACTCGTCCATGGCGCTGCACGCGGAGGTCGAGGACCTCCTGGCCGATCCCGCCGCCCATGCCGTGGCCATCGCGACGCCTGTCAACTCGCACCCCGGAACCGCCAGGCGGGCGCTCGAGGGCGGGAGGCACGTGCTGGCCGAGAAGCCGCTGGCGGCGTCCGTGCGCGAGGCCGACGAGCTCCTCGAGCTCGCCGAGCGCAAGGGCCTGACGCTGATGGTGGACCACACGTTCCTGTACCACCCGGCGGTCGAGAAGATGGCGGAGCTGCTCGAGACGGGCGCCCTCGGCAAGCCGCTCTACTTCGACTCCGTGCGCGTGAACCTCGGGCTCTTCCAGCCCGACGTCAACGTCCTCTGGGACCTGGCGCCGCACGACCTCTCGATCCTCGCGTGGCTCTTCCCGCAGAGGCCGGAGGCCGTCTCCGCGACCGGCGCGTCGCACTGGGGCAAGGGCACGGAGAACATCGCCTACCTGTCGCTCGTGTACCCCGACGACTTCCTGGCGCACGTGCACGTCAGCTGGCTCGCGCCGGTCAAGGTGCGCAACGTGACGCTGTCGGGGGACCGCCAGATGGTGGTCTACGACGACAACCAGGTGCTCGAGAAGATCAAGGTCTACGACCGCGGCATCGCCGAGAGCCTGAGCACCGAGGAGCGCCACCGCCACCGGGTCGAGTATCGCCTCGGCGACATGCACGCCCCGCACATCCCGGGGCGCGAGGCGCTGGCCGCCGAGGCCGCCGACTTCGTGCACTGCGCTCGGACCGGTGCGCGGCCGCGCAGCCACGGCGAGTGCGGGCTGGCGGTCGTGCGCGTCCTGGAGAAGGCCCAGGAGAGCATCGCCCGCGGCGGGGCTCCCGTTCCGCTCCTCTGAAACCGACGAGCCCGGCGGCGACGCCGCGGTGACCCATGACGATCCCCTTCGCCGACGTCCGCGCCTCCTACGCCGCGATCGGCACCGAAGTGCAGGCCGAGCTCGCGGACATCTTCGCCACGGGCCAGTTCGTGCAGGGCCGGCGCGTCGCGCGCCTGGAGGAGGCCTTCGCCGAGTACACGCAGTCGCGCTTCGCGGTCGCCGTGGCGTCGGGAACCGATGCCCTCGAGATCTCGCTGCGCGGCCTGCGCGTCGCGCCCGGCGACGAGGTGATCACCACGCCGCTGACGTTCTTCGCCACGGCCGAGGCCCTGTGCGCCGTGGGGGCCACGCCCGTCTTCGTGGACGTCGATCCGCGCACGCTGCAGCTCGACGTCGACGCCGTCGCGGCGGCGGTCACCGAGCGCACGGTCGGCGTCGTTCCCGTCCACCTCTACGGCGCCCCCGTGCCGATGGAGTCCCTGGTGGAGCTGGCGCTCGAGCACGAGCTCTGGATCCTCGAGGACGCGGCCCAGGCGCACGGCGCGCGCTATCTCGATCGGCCGGTGGGTTCCATGGGCACGGCCGGGTGCTTCAGCTTCTATCCCGGCAAGAACCTGGGCACGTGCGGCGAGGGCGGCATGATCGTCACGCAGGAGCGCGCGCTGGCCGAGCGCCTGCGCATGCTGCGCGACCACGGCTCGTTCGAGAAGTACCACCATCGCCTGGTCGGCAAGAACGCGCGCATGAGCGAGATCGAGGCCTGCGTGCTGGGCCTGAAGCTGCCGCACCTCGAGGGCTGGAACGAGGCGCGCCGCCGGGTCGCCGGCTGGTACGCGGAGGGCCTCGCCGGACTGCCGCTGGAGCTGCCGACGGTCGTCTCCGGCGGGCTGGCGGTCCACCACCTCTACGTCGTGCGCACGCCCGAGCGCGACGCGCTGCGCGCGTACCTCGGCGAGCACGACGTCCAGACCGGCCTGCACTACCCCGTGCCGCTGCACCGCCAGGAGGCCCTGCGCGGGGTCGTGCCGGCGGGCGCGAGCTTCCCGCACGCGGAGCGCGCGGCCGCGAGCGTGCTGAGCCTGCCGATGTTCCCCGAGCTCGAGCGCGAGCAGGTCGCGGAGGTGTGCGCGCGCGTGCACACCTTCTTCGACGCGCGCCGGACGGCGCTCGCCGGCGCGGAGTGCGGAGCCGCTCGGTGAGCGCTACGCGCGTCCGCTGGGTCGCCGTCGTCTCGCGTACGGCCAGCAGCCTGCAGGTCGCGTGGGAGCAGGACCCGCTCGTCCGCGGCCAGCTCGTCTCCGTCGTGTCCGACCGCGCCTGCCCGGCCGAGGACTGGGCGCGTGCGAAGGGGATTCCGTGCGTGCGCATCCGGGAGAGCGACAACGAGCGCTTCTCCGACGCGCTGAACGAGCACCTGCGCGAGGTGCGCGCGACCCACGCCGTGCTCTTCTTCACGCGCCTCCTGCGCGGCCGCGTGCTGCAGGCCTACGCCGACCGCATCGTCAACATCCATCCCGCCCTGCTGCCGGCCTTCAAGGGGCTGCACGGCTTCCGCGACGCCCGGGCGGCCGGCGCGCGCTTCGCGGGGACCACGCTGCACCTCGTCGACGCCGAGCCCGACGGCGGCCGCACGATCCTGCAGGCCGTCACGCCGCTGGACTGGGAGGCGGACGAAGCCGCGGCGCGCCAGCGGCAGTTCGAGCAGATCTGCCGCGGCCTCGTGCAGGTCTGCCACTGGCTCGAGGAGGATCGCATCGAGCCCGCCGGACCGGGGACGCGCATCCGCGGCGCGCGCTTCGACGCGGGCGAGTTCTCGCCCTCGCTCGACGCCGAGGCCGCGCGGGCCCTGCAGTTCCCGCGCGAGGCGGCGGCTAGCGCCGGTCGCTAGCGAGCGGAGACCGCCGCGGGGGCCGCGTAGCCGAAGGCTTCCAGCAGGTCGGCGCACTCGGCCTCGATCACGCGCGCCTCGTCGTCGCTGAGGACCTCGCTCCAGGCTCCGCGGCGGGCCGTCGTGACGCCCTGGCCGTACAGCGGGGAGGTCCACGCGCTGGTCTGCTTCTGCGGGCTCGCGAAGTCCATCTGCGAGTTGGACCACGGCGCGTCGGGATCGAACTTCGCCAGCGCGAGGCCGGTGAACTCGCGCAGGTTGACGGCGGTCTGCGCGGGGCTCTCCACGAGGTCCTCGTAGCGTACGAGCAGCGTGTCGCGCACGAAGTCGGAGGCCTGGCACGCGAGGAGCGGCTCGTAGAACCCGCGCCAGTGCCGCGCGAGCCCGACGGGATCGCGGCCGATGCGGGCCAGCTCGCTCCGGCGGCCCTCACGCACGTGGCGCTCGAGCACGCGGACCATCGACGCGATCGTGTCGCGCGGATCGCGCAGCGCGACGACGCAGAGCGCCTCGGGCAGGAGCTCCTTCAGCGCGGGCAAGAGCGGCGTGAGCAGCGGCTCCTTGAGGACGAGGTCGGCGCAGCCGTGCCGCTCGCGCAGGTGCGTGAGGACGTGCCGCAAGCCGCCGGCGGAGAAGCTGCGCAGGTCCGCGGGCGAGGCGAAGTAGTCGCGGGTCTGGTAGGGGAAGACGTCGCGACCGAAGGCGTAGCTCGCGACGAGGTGCCGCAGGTAGCTGCACTCCTCGATCAGCGGGTTGGTGGTGGCGTCCGTGCAGAGCACGCTCTGCAGGAGCGTGGTTCCCGCGCGCGCGCTGCCGCCGACGAAGACGAGGGTCATGGGGGGCTCCGGGTCAGGCGAAGTAGCCGTAGAGTCGGGCGCCGACGCGTTCGGCGACCGCGTCCGGGACGTCCGGCGCGGTGAGGGTCGACGTCAGCGCGCCGAGCAGCTCGCGGATCTCCCGAGCGCGCCGGTCGGCCGGGTCCGCGTGGCCGTGCTGCAGCGTCGTGACGCGCGCCTCCAGGCTCGCGAACTTGCGCTTGTAGCGCACGAGTCCGGGCTGGTCGTGGTCGCTCACGCCGAAGTCGAGGTGCGCGAGGCCGCGCTCGGCGCCGTGGCGCAGCGCGCTCCAGGCCAGCAGGTCGTTGGGGCGCGCCTCGAGGTGGGCCGGCGAAGAGGCGTTGAACTTGTAGTAGAGCTTGCCGTAGGCCTCGAGCAGCAGGATGCCGGCGACGAGCTCCTCGCCGCGACGCGCGACCAGCAGCGTGCCGTGCCCGGGCGCCAGGAACTCCTCCCACAGCGCCTCGAAGAACGCGTACGGCTGGGCGAGCAGCCGGTACTTGGTCTTGCGCAGCGCGAGGTGCAGCTCGAAGAAGGCGCGCAGGTCCTCCCGTCGGTTCGAGGCTTCGACGCGGACGCCGGCGCGGCGCGCGCGCGCGACGTTGCGGCGCGCCGTGGAGTGCAGGGCGCTCCACTGGGCGTCCTCGTCGGCCAGCAGGTCGACCGCGTGCCAGTAGGCCCAGCCCGTGGCCTCGAAGCGCTCGTCGGCCACCGGCTCCGCCGCGTGCAGGCAGCGCAGGCGCGCCGGCGCGTCCGTCGCGAGCCACGCCTCGGCGAGGGGCGCCCAGTCCCCGGGATCCCCGAGCAGCGGGTCGCAGTAGTCCGAGAACGGCAGGCTGATCGCGCGGCGGCCGAGCAGGTCGTCCAGCGCGCACGCGACGAGCCCGCTGCGCGGCGCGCCGTCCGCGTCCGGGACGATCCAGGCCGTCGGCTCCAGCCCGTAGCCCGCGTGCAGCGCGCGCAGCCAGGCGGGGGAGTGGAACAGGTCCGCGCCGCGCGCCTCGGCGAGACGCTGCCAGTCGGGATCGCTGCGCGGGTCCGCGCGACGCAGCTCGGTCGTGAGGACGCGTGTCATGGCCGGAAGACTTGGACGCGCGGAGATGGAACCGGTCCGCGGGCCGACGAACCTATCGACCTTCGACGCCCGTGGCTTGCGGAGGGACCCACCGGTCCGCCGCGGCTTCCCGCGAGGGGGAGGTGGCGGGCTGCGCGGCGCAGTAGACTGGGGCCATGTCGTGCCTCCAATGCATGCGCGGTCCGGGAGGCCGCGCCGCGCTTCGCCGCCTCCTCCCCGCCGCGCTGCTCGCCCCGCTCCTGGTCCCCACGGGGTGCGGCAGCTCGTCCCCGGTCGAGGAACCGCCGCCGGCCGCTCCGCCCGTCTCCGAGGTGGGGCGCAGCGAGGTGCCGCCCGGTCAGCCGGCTCGCACGCTGGATTTGCCTCCGTCGGAGGAGCCCGATCCGTCCGCGGAGCCCGCGTCCGAAGCCGGGGACGCCGCGGAGTCCGGCTGGCGGACGGCCGCGGGGAGCCGCGCGGAGTGCTCCGTGCGCTGGCGCCCCGCGGGCGGCGAGGTCCCGCGCAACCGCGAGTTCGAGCTGGAGGTCGAGCTGAGCCGCGGCGGGGAGCCGCTCTCCGGCGAGCGCCTGCAGGTGCGCGGCTGGATGCCCGACCACTCCCACGGACTCGTGCGCCAGCCGGAGGTCACCGACCTCGGCGACGGGCGCTACCGCGTCACGAACCTGCTGCTGCACATGCGCGGGCTGTGGCAGCTCCTCTTCGACGTCGGCGAGGGGGCCGAGCACGACACGGTCGTGTTCGAGATCCGGCTGTGATGGCGCCGCGGTCCACGGCCTGGGGGCTCGCGGCGGCGGCCTGGCTCGCGACGCTGCTGCCCGGCCTGGCGCGCGACGAGCACGGATCCCAGGACGCGCGCACCGTGTGGACGGCGGACGAGATCGAGCTCGCGCGGGACTTCTCTCCGCTGCCGGAGCCGCCGGCGGATCCGACCAACGCGTACTACGAGGATCCGCGGGCCGCGCGCTTCGGCCAGGCGCTGTTCTTCGACCCGCGCTTCTCAGCCGACGGCCGGATCTCCTGCGCGACGTGCCACGATCCCGCCCAGGGGTGGGCCGACGGTCTGCCGCTCGCGAAGGCGCTGGCGTTCAACCCGCGACACACGATGTCGCTCTGGAACGTGGCGTACAACCGCTGGTTCTTCTGGGACGGGCGCAAGGACACGCTGTGGTCGCAGGCGCTGGCGCCGTTCGAGGACCCGCGCGAGCACGGGACGGATCGCCTGGCCGTGCTGCACGCGATCGCCGCGGACGAGCGGCTGTCCGCCGGCTACGAGCAGGTCTTCGGGCCGCTGCCGGACCTCTCCGACCGCGCGCGCTTCCCCGAGCACGCGCGACCCGTGCCGGGCGAGGAGACGCACGAGCTGGCGCGTGCCTGGGCGGCGATGGCTCCCGCGGATCGCGAGCTCGTCGACCGGCACTACGCGCAGATCGGCAAGGCCATCGCCGCGTTCGAGCGGCAGATCGTCTCGCGCAGCGCGCCGTTCGACCGCTTCGTCGCCGCGCTGAACGGCGGAGACCCCGCGGGCCTCGACGCGCTGTCGGAGTCCGCGCAGCGCGGCTTCGCGCTGTTCGTCGGCGAGGCGAACTGCCACGTCTGCCACGACGGACCGAACTTCACGGACATGGAGTTCCACAGCAACCTCGTGCCCACGGGCGAGGGCGACGACCTCGGGCGACCACTCGGGATCCGCAGGCTGCTGCGCGACGAGTTCAACTCCACGTCGCCCCACGCCGACGACGGCGGCGCGACGGGCCGCGCGAAGCTCGCCTTTCCGCCCCGGCGTCGCGCGCATCCGCCCGGTGAGTTCAAGACTCCCAGCCTGCGCAACGTCGCGCGCACGGCGCCCTACATGCACGAGGGTCAGCTACGCACTTTGGCGGATGTCGTGCACTTCTACTCGTCGCTCGAGGGCGCCGTGAAGCCCGGCCCGGAGGGGGAGCGCATCCTGCGGCGGCTGGACCTCTCCGACCGCGAACAGCAGGACCTGGTAGCCTTCCTGGAGGCTCTGACGGACGAAACCCTGCCGACGGAACTCCTCGGGCCTCCCGCGGACTGAGCCACGCACGTTTCGCGCGCGTTTCACGGAACCCGGGCGGTCTCTGCTGCGTCGGCTTTCGCGCCAGCGGGGGCGTTGTGTGGTTTGCCTACCGCAGTTAAGGTTCAGAACCGGTCCAGTTTTCCCCCAGTCATCCTCCCACACGTAAGGAAGGCCCCATGGCCCTCTTCCCCGCCCGGCGTTGGGTGCTTCCCCTCGCCCTCCTCGGCGCGGGAGTTCCGACGCTCGCCCAGCACACGGCTGGTACGTCGCAAGAACTTCCCCCCCAGCTTCCCCAGAACCCCCACCCGGTACGCAGCGTTCCCGGCCCGGGAGCGATCCTGTCGCAGAGCGGGTTCGCCTCGAGCGGTGTCCAGCTCCTGAGCCAGCTGTCGCTCGCGGACTTCGGCCCGCAGCACAACACCGGCAACGACTGCTGGGGCTACGTCTCGCCCGGCGGTCGGCAGTACGCCCTGATGGGCCTCTCGGACGGCACCGGCTTCGTCGACGTCACCGACCCCGGAAATCCGCAGATCATCAACGTGATCGCGGGCCCGAGCAGCCTGTGGCGCGACGTCAAGGTCTACGGGACCCACGCCTACTCCGTCAGTGAAGGCGGCGGCGGGATCCAGGTCTTCGACCTGAGTACGATCGACCTCGGCACCGTCAACCTGGTGAACACGGTCACGACGGGCGGAGTCTCGAGCTCGCACAACGTCGCGATCGACGAGGTCAACGGGTTCCTCTACCGCCTGGGCGGCGCCTCGAACCTCGGCATGCGCGCGTACAGCCTGGCGAACCCCGCGAACCCGACCTTCGTCGGCCAGTGGAACCTGGCCTACATCCACGACGCCCAGTTCGTGACCTACACGTCCGGCCCCTTCGCCGGCCGCCAGATCGCCTTCGCGTGCACCAGCGGCACCGTGACGTCCGGCCTCGACATCATCGACGTCACGAACAAGTCGAACATCTTCCGCGTCACGCGCGCGGTCTACGGGAACCCCGCGTTCTCGCACCAGGTGTGGCTGTCGCCCGATCTGCAGTACGCGTACCTGAACGACGAGCTGGACGAGAACGGCTTCTTCCCGTCGACGACGATCATCTTCGACGTCAGCGACATCAACAACCCGTTCGAGTTGCCGCCGTTCAACAACGGCAACACGGCCATCACCCACAACATGTACACGCGTGGGAACTTCATCTACCAGGCCAACTACACGAGCGGCCTGCGGATCTACGACGCGACGAACCCGACCAACCTCAGCGAGGTCGCGTGGTTCGACACGTTCCCGGGCTCCGACCCCGCCTCGTTCGACAGCCTGTGGAGCGTCTTCCCCTACTTCACCCAGCCCCAGCTCCTGGCGGGCTCCGACCTGCAGTCCGGCCTGTTCATGTTCTGGCAGGGCGCCCCCGAGCTCGACTTCGTGTTCAACGCCGGCAGCGCTCCCGTCGAGATCTCCCCGGGCGGCCAGTCCGCCCTGCTGCAGATCCAGGAGCTCGCGAGCGGCGACCTGCAGGCCGGTACGGCCATGCTGAACTACGACATCGGTGCGGGTCCGGTCTCCGTTCCGCTGACCTCGCTCGGCGGGCTCGACTTCAGCGCCGACTTCCCGGCCCAGGCCTGCGGCACGGCGATCTCCTACTACATCACGGCCGAGTCCGCGTCCGGGATCACCTGGAGCAGCCCCCAGGGCTGCGGCACGCAGACCTACCAGGGCATCTACGCCGAGGGCAGCAACCAGGTCGCAGCCACGGACTTCGAGGTCTCGGCCGGCTGGGTCTCCGGCGCGGTCGGCGACACCGCCACCACGGGCATCTGGACGCGCGGCAACCCGATCGGAACGGCGGCGCAGCCCGAGGACGACCACACTCCGACGCCCGGCACGCAGTGCTGGTTCACGGGGCAGGGTTCCGCGGGCGGCTCCATCGGCGAGAACGACATCGACGGTGGCGCGACCACGCTGCTGACGCCGAACCTCGACATGAGCGCCCTGTCGAACCCCGTCGTCCGCTACTGGCGCTGGTACGTCAACAGCGGCAACGGCACGGTCGACGACGTGTTCCGCGTGGACGTCTCGAACAACGGGACGACCTGGGTCAACGTCGAGACGCTGTCCGGATCGCAGTCCGGCGGCTGGGTCGAGGCCAGCTTCTCGGTCGAGGACTACGTCGCGTTGAGCTCGACGGTGCGCGTGCGCTTCGTGGCCGAGGACACCGGCGGCGGCTCGATCGTCGAGGCCGCGATCGACGACTTCTCGATCGATGAGCTGATCTGCGACACGACGAGCTTCTACTGCTCGGGCAAGACCACGTCGCAGGCCTGCGTGCCCTTCATGACGGCCTCCGGGACGCCCAGCGTCAGCGGCGGGCCGTTCAACCTCTTCGCGAACAACCACGTCGAGGGCGAGAGCGCGTTCCTGATCTACTCCTTCAAGAAGGCCAACCTCTCGTTCCACGGCGGCAAGCTGTGCGTGAAGTCGCCCTTCGTGCGCATCGCGAGCCTCGTGAAGGCCACCGACGGCACGGCCTGCACCGGCTGCGCCCAGGCGACCTGCCGCATGTTCAAGCGCAACTTCAACCAGTACGTGCAGACCGGGATCGACCCGCTCCTGACGTCCGGCCAGACGGTCTTCACGCAGTGGCGCCAGCGCGATCAGTTCGATCCGCTGGGCTTCGGCGACAACCTCTCGGACGGCGCGACCTTCACGATCGGGCCCTGATAGGGACGGACCACAGTGACTCCGTGACCTAGCGGATCACGCACGACGCCCGGCGCACGCAGAGTGCGCCGGGCGTCTCGTTTCTCAGGTCCGGTCGCGCAGGGCGTCGACGATGTCGGCCGGGACGCGTACGACGGTGTGGGGTAGGCGCGCGAGGTCGAAGGCGCCCAGCATCTCGGCGGGCGTGGCGCGCGGGGTCGCGCCCAGGCCGCAGGACTCGGCGACCCAGCCGACGACCGCGCGCGGGTCGACTCCGGCGGCGCGCAGCGCGGCCAGGGACAGGGCGTCGGAGCGCTTGGCGAGGCGCGCCCCCCGTTCGTCGGTGACGAGCGGCACGTGCACCCACGTCGGCCGCGCGATCTCGAGGCGGTCCTGCAGCAGCGCCTGCCGCGCCGCGCTCGGCAGCAGGTCGTCGCCGCGCACGACCTCGGTGACGCCCTGCAGGCCGTCGTCGACGACCACCGCGAGCTGGTAGGCGATCTCGCCGTCGCGGCGCGCCACGAGGAAGTCGCCGGCCTCGCGCGCGACGTCGAAGGCGCAGGGCCCGGCGAACGCGTCGGGAATCACGATCTCGCCGGGCTCCGTGCGCAGCCGCAGCCCCGCGGTGCGTCCGGTGGCGCGCTCGGCTGCCGAGACGTCCTCGTAGCGCCCGCGACAGGTTCCCGGGTAGCGCGACTCGCCGCTGCCCTCCTGCGGCGCGCTGAGCGCGGCCCGGATCTCGCTGCGCGTGCACACGCACGGGTAGAGCGCGCCGGACGACTCCAGTCGCGCCAGGGCCTCCGCGTAGGCCGCGCGATGCTCGCTCTGCCGCGCCGTCTCGCCGTCCCAGTCGAGGCCGAGCCAGCCGAGGTCCTCGATCAGCGCCCGCGCGAACTCCTCGCGGCAGCGCGGCCCGTCGAGGTCGTCGATGCGCAGGACGATCCGGCCGCCGCCCGCGCGGGCGCGCCACCACGCGAGCAAGAACGAGCGCGCGTGCCCGAGGTGCAAGTAGCCGGTCGGGCTGGGAGCCAGTCGGCCGACGGGGGCCGGCGCGGGCTCCGCGCTCATCGACGGACCTCGAGGCGCGCGCCGTCCTCGATCAGCTCGCTCGGGTAGAGCACGACCTCCTCCCCGGCGGCGAGACCGGAGAGGACCTCGGCCGCCAGGCCGTTGCGGCGGCCGATGCGGACCGTGCGCAGCACGGCGCGCTCGCCTTCGATCGCGAAGACGTTCCAGTCCTCGCCGCCGCGAAAGAGCGCCCCGGTCGGTACCTGGAGGACGTCGTCCGCCTCCCAGAGCACGATCGAGAGCTCGACGCGGAATCCGTCGCCGAGCGCCGACCAGATCTCCTCGTCCCCGAGCGGATCGACCAGAACGTTGACGCGCTGCTCCTCGACGCCGAGCGCGGAGACCTTCGTGAAGCCGCCCGGCTCGACCAGGCGCACGCGCCCGCGCAGCACGCGCGGGTCCTCGGCGCCCGCCCAGCCCGTGATCGCGACGTCCATGCCGGGTCGGACGCGGACGGCGTCCTGGGAGAGGTACTCGGCGACGACCTCCAGCGCCGAGGTGTTGCCGATCTCGAGGATCGGCGTGCCGGCGGGCAGGGTGCGGGCACTCTCCTCGAACACGCGCAGGACGCGGCCCTCGATGGGGGAGCTCAGGAAGAGCCGCAGGCCTTCCCTCACGCTCGCGCCGGGGGCGGTCCCCGCGTCGGAGGGCTGGCCGGCGCCCTCGGAGGTCGTCGCTGGCGTGGGCGGGGCCAGCGGCGTCTCGTCGGGAGGCGGCGGCGTGGCCAGGCTGGCGCGCGCGAGCTCGAGCTCGTGGCGCGCGACCTGGACGGCGAAGTGCGCGGCCCGCAGCGCGGCAGCCGCGGTGCGCTGGTCGCGCCGCGCGCGGTCCAGCGCGTCGGCGGACTGGACGCCGTCGCGCACGAGCGGCTCGATGCGCTTCAGGTCGGCGTTGCGGAACTCCGTCTCGGACACGGCCTGGGCCTCGCGCGCGGAGGCCTCCTCCAGCGCGGCGGCGGCCCGGCGCTCGCGGGCCTCGGCCTCGGCGCGGCTGCGCGGATCCAGGAGGTGCGCCGCCACCGGCGCGAACTCGGCCACGACGGTCTCTTCGGCGCGCACGGCATCCCCCGGGTCGAGCGGCGAGCGCAGCAGGCGACCGTCGATCGGCGCACTGACGGTGTACCGTTCGCGCACGCGCGTGCGACCGTCGTCGTCGACGGTGACCCGCAGGAGCCCGGGCTCGACCCGACCCGCGTCGACGAGGATCGGCATGGGCCGGAAGGAGCGGACGAGCAGCGCCGCCGCGGCGAGGGCGAGGGCGATCCAGAGCAGTCGTTTCCAGAGGAGCTTCATCTAGTGTTCTGGTTCGGAAGTTCCTATGCGCAAGTTGCGGCTCAGGGCGTCGAGGGCAAGGCGCGCCGACGACGCGTATTGGTGGATACTCGGAGGAGGTGCAACGCCGCCATCGACGTCCTGAGGCGTGAATTGTGCATAGGAACTTCCGAACCAGGACACTAGTCGCGTGCTTTCAGGACTTCGACGATGTCGATGCGCTCGAGCTTGCGCCAGGCGCTCCAGCCCGAGACGACCGCGGCGGCCAGGATGGTCGCGACGGCCAGAGCGTAGGTCGCGGGCGAGATGACGAGCGGCAGCCGGAACTGCTCCGTGTCGTAGCCCGGGCTGCGAACGATCAGCTCCGCCATCCCGCGCCCGAGGAAGAGGCCCAGCGGGAGCGCGAGGCCGACGAGCAGGGCCAGTTCCCCGAGCAGCAGGGTTCCGACCTCGGCGCGCCTGAAGCCGAGGACGCGCAGGCTGGCCAGCTCGCGCGCGCGCTCGGCCAGCGTCACGCGGACCGCGTTGTAGAGAACGCCGAACGCCATGACCAGCGAGAACGAGAGGCTGACCGCCACGAACGAACCGAGGTTGCGGTCGATCATCTCCCGCGCCGCGCGCAGGACCGCCGCGCGATCGGTGGCGCCCGCGACGACCGGCGTGCGCTTCACGGCCGCGTGGAGAGCCGGGAGCTCGGCGTCGTCGACCATGAGCAGCGCCGAGTTGAGCGTCGGCGGCTCGCCCAGGAGGCGGCAGAGCGCCGTCAGCTCCATGTGGGCGGAGAGCCCCACGTAGGACTCGACGACTCTCGCCACGGGCATGATCACGGTGGGTCGGGCGCCCTCGAGCACGCGCACGCGCACCACGTCGCCCGCGGAGAGGTGCAGCAGCTGGGCGAGCTTGGCGGACAGCACGAGCCCGGCCGGAGGGATGGGGACCTCGTTCAGCTCGAGGTCGAGCAGGCCCGCGAGGCGACCGTCCGCGGGCACGCCCGTGATCGCGACGCGCTCGGAGCGGACACCCCGGGTCAGCTCGACGGGCACGTGTCGCGCGGGTTCGGCGTGCTGGACTCCCGGAAGGTGCCGGAGCTCGGTCAGCGCGTTCAGCGAACGGGGCTCGTTCACCGTCACGGTCACGTCGTCGCGCTGCTGCAGGCCGAATTGCACGTTGAGCA
>CAYGPA010000089.1:0-13342 GCA_964351535.1 uncultured Planctomycetaceae bacterium | reverse complement strand
CGCAGCTCGGTGAAGAGCCGGTACTCGAGGTCCTGCGCGAGCTCCTCGGACTTCAGCACCTTGCCCTCGAACTCCTTCAGCTCGGGAGTGATGTAGCGCTCGGCGGTCTTGATCGTCTGCTTGCGGATGTAGTGTTCCGGCACGCGGTCGACCTGGCCGCGCGGCACCTCGAGGAAGTAGCCGAAGACCGAGTTGAAGCCGATCTTCAGGCCCTGGATGCCGCTGCGCTCGCTCTCCTCGGCCTGGAAGCGCGCCATCCACGACTTGCCGTCGCCGGCGATCTGGCGCAGCTCGTCGAGCTCCGTCGAGAAGCCGTCGCGGATCAGGCCGCCCTCGCGGATCGTCAGCGGCGGCTCGTCGCTCAGCGTGTCGCGGATGCGCGCGGTCAGGTCCTCCAGCGGGTCGAGGTGCTCGCGCAGCTCGGCCAGGAGCTCGGAGTAGGCCTCGGCGAGGTGCTCGCGCAGCTTCGGCACGACGGCGAACGAGGCCGCCAGGCCGACGAGGTCGCGCCCGTTGGCGCGGCCGGTCGAGACCTTCGCGGCCAGGCGCTCGACGTCGAGCACGTCGCGCAGGCGCGTGCGGACCTCGTCGCGCAGGAACGGGCCGTCGACCAGCTCGGCGACGCCGCGCTGGCGGCGCACGACGGCGTCGAGCTTGCGCAGCGGGCCGAGGACCCACTCGCGCAGCAGGCGGCCGCCCATCGGCGTCACGGTGTTGTCGATCGCGTCGAGCAAGGTGCCTTCGCGGCGTCCCTCGCGTTGCGTGCGCGTCAGCTCGAGGCACGCGCGCGTCGCGCCGTCCAGCACGAGGTGCTCGGAGGCGTCGGCGAGCTCGATGCGGCGCACGTGCGCGCAGCCGGAGCGCTGCGTCTCCTGCAGGTACTCGATCAGTGCGCCGGCGGCGGGCACGATCATCGAGTCGCGCTCGATGCCGAAGCCCTCGAGCGTGGCAACCTGGAAGTGCTTGGTCAGCGCCTTCCACGCGGCGTCGCGCTCGAAGCGCCACGACTCGCGCTCGGAGAGGCGCGGGCCGAGCAGCTTCTCGACCTCGACCGCGAGCTGCGGTTCGCGCTGGTGCAGCTCGGGATCCCACAGGAGCTCCGCGGGCTGGATGCGGGCGATCTCGTCGGCGAGGTTCGCGCACGCGGCGGTCGACGCGAAGAAGCGCCCCGTCGAGACGTCGAGCCACGCCAGCCCCGCCTCGCCGTCGTGGGCGAAGGCGGCCGCGAGGAAGTTGCTCTCGCGCGCGTCGAGGACGTTCTCCTCGGTGATCGTCCCGGCCGTGACCACGCGCACGATCGCGCGGTCGACGATGCCCTTGCCCTCGCGCGGGTCGGAGACCTGCTCGCAGATGGCGACCTTGAAGCCCTTGCGGACGAGCTTCATCAGGTAGGCCTCGCCCGACTTCACCGGCACGCCCGCCATCGGCAGCGCGTCGGGCGTGCCCTTCGCGCGCGACGTCAGCGTCAGGCCGAGTTCGCGACTGACGACCTTCGCGTCCTCGCCGAACAGCTCGTAGAAGTCGCCCATGCGGAAGAAGAGCAGCGCGTCGGGCTGCTCCTTCTTGGCGCCGTAGAACTGCGCCATCATGGGGGTCATGGCTTTCTTGCCCTTGCCCCCCGGGCTCTTCCCGGGCGCGGATCCCGATCCTGCGGAAGATCCGGACTTCGCGACGTAGCTCGTGTTGCGTGCCATGGACGGTCTGCAGTCTAGAGAGGACACCGAGCGCCACCAAGGCGAGCGCGGTATCCCTGGGCAGGTGCTGCGGCGCCTGGGTCGGACTGTGGCACGCGACTCGCTATTCTCCGCTGGAGTCCGGCCGCGCGCCGGCGAAGCCGTGCCTCCCTCCTCCTGCCGATCGACCGCCGCCAGGTGGCTCTCCGCCGCCCTGGCCGTTCTGAGCCTGGCCTCCTGCGCCGGGTACCCGAACCGCGTGGCGGGGGCCTTGTCCTCCTTCCAGGCGGGCGAGTTCCACACCGCCGCCGAGCGCTTCGGCGACGAGTCGCTGACGGGTTCGGCGTTCCTGTCCGGAGCCGAGGCCGGCTCCGCGGCGCTGGCGGCCGGCGACTGGGAGGCGGCCATCGCCTTCTTGACCCGCGCCGCGGAGGCCGCCCGCGACCTCGAGGAGCGCGCGCTGCTCGGGGCCAAGGCGCTGGGCGAGGGGCTCGTGTCCTTCGCGATCAGCGAGTCGTTGAAGGACTACGTCGGCGAGGGCTACGAGCGCGTCCAGGTCCACGCGGGGCTCGCGCTCGCGTACCTGGCGACCGGCCGTCTCGACGACGTGTACGTCGAGGCGCGCCTCTCGAACGAGCTGCTCGAGGCGGAGGAGGAGCTGTACGAGTCCGACTACGGCGCGGGCGGGCTGGGGCACTTCGTGTCGGCCCTGACCTACGAGCTCCTGGGACGGCCGAGTGACGCGTACATCGACTACAAGCGCATGCACGCGAAGGGCCTGGCGCCCGCGCTGATCGGGCCGAGCCTCGTGCGGCTCGCGCGGCGACTGGGCCGCGACGACGAGCTGCCGACCTGGGAGAGCGCCTACGGAGAGCCCGCGCCGCTCGACCCGGACTTCGCCACGATCACCGTCGTCGCGGGCGTCGACCTGGCGCCCTTCAAGGCCGCGACCACGCTGCCGATTCCGACGAGCGACGGTCTGCTCCAGTGGTCCGTTCCGCAGTACGTGTCGCGCGGTGCGCCCGCGGGCCCCGCGAGCCGCGTCGGCCGGCAGATCGAGCTGGGCCTGCCCGACGACGGGCTCGCGGTGCGCGGCGTGGTGATCGAGGACGTCGATCGCGTCGCGCGCGAGAACCTCGAGGATCGCATCGCGTGGCTGGCCGCGAAGTCCGCCGTGCGCGCGTTCGCCAAGCGCGAGCTGACGCGTCAGCTCGAGGACCAGCACGGGTTCACGGGCCGCCTGATCGGCGACCTCTTCACGATCCTCACCGAGCGCGCCGACCTGCGCTCCTGGCAAACCCTGCCCGCGGAGTGGCAGGCGGCGCGCGCGCACGTTCCCGCGGGCACTCACACGCTCCACCTGGCCACGCTGGGCGGAGATTCGGTCCTCCTGGGCCAGTTCGAGCTCGAGCCGGGCGAGGCGATGTTCGTCCTCGCGCGCACGCTCGGACCCCGGGTCTATGCACACGTCGTGGGCGGTCGACTCGTCGACCCCGCCGCGACGCCCCTCGAGGACGCCCCCGGCGTCACTCCCTGAAATCCTGGAGCTCTCATGCAATCCAAACGCATCCCCGGCATCGTCCGAACCACCTCGCAGGCCCTCGTGCTCGCGTCGGTCGCCACGGCCCTCACGGCCTGCACGTCCGCCGAGCGCTCGGGTTCGGCCAACCAGATCACCGGCAGCGGCTCCGGTCAGATCGAGGAGGTCACCGGGAACTCGCGCCTCAGCCGTCAGCTCGCGATCGAGAATCCGCGCTCGCGGCGCCTCGACGACGGCCGGCTCGAGGTCGAATTCGATCTTCAGAACACCACGTCTTCCACGCTCGAGTTCGCCTGGTCGGTCTTCTGGTACGACCGCGACGGCTTCCGCGTGAAGGACGCGACCTACCACTGGCAGCCGGAGACCCTCGGCGGCGACGCGCTGCGCACCTTGACGCTCGTGGCGCCGACCCCGGAAGCCGATCAATGGCGACTGCAGGTCACCAGTCCCGACGAGATCCGCTGAGAACCCCCAGGAGTATTCCCATGAAAGCCATCGCCTTCGTTCTTCCGCTCGCTCTCTTGTCGGGCGCCTCGTGCAGCTCGGTGAGCTACGGCGATCCCGAGAAGGTCGAGACCGTGAACATCGACTTCGGCTCGACCGACCTGCAGACGCTGGCCCAGGAAATGGTCCAGTCGCTCAGCCAGTCGCCCGCGCTCTCCTACTTCGACCACGAGAGCAAGGGAGACGACAAGCGCGTCATCCTCTACATGGGCGGCGTCGACAACCGCACGACCGAGCACATCGACACCGAGGGCATCCTCGACAAGATGCGCGTCGCGCTGCTCTCGAGCGGCAAGTTCCGCATCGCGACCACGCCGCAGGGCCAGGACGAGATCGGCGAGCAGGTGCGCTTCCAGCAGGGCTCCGGGCGCGTCGACCCGGCCCAGGCCAAGGCGTTCGGGAAGCAGGTGGGGGCCGACATGATCCTCTACGGCACGCTGCGCTCGATCGTGAAGAAGCGCGGCCGCAGCCTGGAGGACACCCAGAAGACCAAGGACGTCTACTACCAGTTCGTCCTCGAGACCGTCTCCATCGAGACCGGGGAGGTGCTCTGGGCCAACGAGGCCGAGATCCGCAAGGTCCGCAAGCAGGGGCTGTTCGGCAGCTAGCTCTAGGGCCGAGTGGGTCGCGTTCGGGGTCCGTCCGTGGGGCCCCAAGTTGCTCTCGGACAGGGGCTTAGGCCCGGGCGAGGTCCCGGGGGTCGAAAACGGCGTTCGGCCGGGGCCCGAATTCTCGCTCTTGGGAGCAGCGAAGGACGAGAGAGCGGCTCGCCGAGCCTTTCGACGAGCCCAGAGAGAGCACCCACAAGGCCACACAGAACACACTCCTGAGAGCTTCTTCCACTCCTGCACGAGCCCGCGTCCGCGCGGGCTCGTGTATTTGAGGCCCGGGAACCCGCGCCGGGGCCGGCCAGGAGGGCCCGCCTCGCGACCCCGGACCGGCGTTCGTGGGCGCCCGCGCCCCGCTTCTCCGTCCCAGGAGCGGGCCTCGAGCGGGCCCTGGAGAGCACCGGAGCCGCTTCCGGGCCTCCCCGAGCGAAATCTCGGATTGCGGCGTTCGGATCTCCGCCCGGGCCGGCTTTCTGGTGTGCAGCTCAGAGCTGCGCTGGGGATCCAAAACTCTTCTCGATGCCGCAAGCTCACTGGTACTTGTACCGGTGAGCTTGTGTTTTCGGCCGGCGGGTTTTTGCGAAGCCGCTCGATTGTCGATCCTCCCCGGGCAGGATCGCCCCGGCTCGGTCGTCAGGGCCTCTTCGGAGCGCCCGCGCAGGGCGCCGAGCAAACCCGAGACTCTCCATGGCATCGATCTACCTCGTGACCGGCGGCGCCGGCTTCATCGGCTCGCACCTCGTCACCGCGCTCGTGGAGCGCGGGCAGCGGGTCCGCGTGCTCGACGACCTCTCCACCGGCACGCGCGAGAACCTCTCGCACCTCGACGTCGGCCCGCTCGGCAGCGCCAGCCCGGTCGAGCTGCTGGAGGGTTCGGTGACCGACTCCGCGGCCGTGCGCGCGGCTTGCGCCGGAGTCCAGGGCGTCCTGCACGAGGCCGCGCAGGTCTCCGTGCCGCAGAGCGTTCAGGATCCCGAGCGTTCGTACGAGATCAACGTCACCGGCACCCTGCGGCTGCTCGAGGCCGCACGCCGCGCGGGCGTCGGCCGCTTCCTGTTCGCGGCTTCGTCCGCGGCGTACGGGGACGGACCCGAGCTGCCGAAGCGGGAGGAGATGGCGGTCCAGCCGCTCTCGCCGTACGCCTCGGGCAAGATCGCCGGCGAGCATCTGCTCGAGGTCTTCGGTCGCGTGCACGGCATCCGGACCGTGTCGCTGCGCTACTTCAACATCTTCGGTCCGCGCCAGGCGGACGACAGCCCGTACACCGGCGTCATCGCGATCTTCGCCAAGGCGTTGATCGAGGGGCGTGCGCCCAAGATCTTCGGCGACGGCGCGCAGACGCGCGACTTCACGTACGTGGCGAACGTCGTCGACGCCAACCTCCGCGCCCTCGACGCCGACCTTCCGCCGGGCAGCGTGATGAACGTCGGCACCGGAGTGCGCGTCTCCGTCCAGGAACTCTTCGACGCGATCGCCGAGCACCTCGGCAGCGACCTGCGACCTCAGTACGTCGAACAGCGTACGGGTGATGTCCTGCACAGCGTGGCCTCCTACGATCGCGCCAGGAGCCTGCTCGGGTACGAGCCGCGCGTCAGCTGGCGAGACGGGCTCGGCACGACCCTGGACTGGTATCGCGAGCGCCTGGGAGCACCTCGCGTCGTCTGATCCCCGGGCCGTGCCCGAAAACGGCCCGCCCGGCCTTGTGAGACCTCTGGAGGGCGGTAAATTGTCCGGTTCGAGGTTCTCCGGTAGGGAGCCCGGAAGGAAATCCCCCCATGTCGACCAGCGCCACCCAAGGGTCCGAACTGCACGCTCAGCTCGAGCGCAAGCTCGGGCTCAAGAACGTCCAGTACAAGTACAACCTCGCCAAGGAAGAACTGTTCCAGGAGGCCATCGATCACGATCGAGGCCGGGTGAGCCGCGACGGTCCGAGTGACGCGCAGAAGGCCTGCGCAACCAAGCTCGGCGTGAAGGGCCCGCTGGTCTACTACACCGACCCGGACTGCACCGGACGCCGCGTGAAGGACACGTTCGCGGTCCAGTGGCCGGGGATCTCGGATCCGATCTGGTTCAAGAACGACCTGCAGCCGTACGACCCCGCGAAGTACGAGGGCCTGCTGAAGCGCGTCGTCGAGCACCTGAACGCGAAGAAGTCGACGCTGTACGTCAAGGACGTCTTCGTGGGCTCCGACCCGCTGTACTCGCTGCCGTACCGCTTCGTCGGCGAGTACGCCACGCACGCCATGTTCGCGGACAACATGTTCCCCAAGGACGTGAAGGGCGTGCGCGACGTCGAGGAGCGGCGCTGGACGATGCTGAACGCACCGTCGTTCGTGTGCGAGCCGGATCGCGACGGCAGTCGCTCCGAGGCCGCGATCATCATCGACTTCAAGAACAAGATCTGCCTGGTCGCGGGACGCGCCGACTACAACGGCGTGGTGAAGAAGACGATCTTCACCGTCATGAACTTCCTGCTGCCGAACGACGGCTACCTGTCGATGCACTGCTCGGCCAACGTGGGCGAGCGCGGTGACGGTGCGATCCTCTTCGGCCTCTCCGGCACGGGCAAGACGACGCTGTCGGCCGACCCCGACCGCAAGTTGATCGGGGACGACGAGACGGCGTGGACGCAGGACGGACTCTCGAACCTCGAGGACGGCTGCTACGCCAAGCTGATCGACCTCGACAAGAACGCCGAGCCCGTGATCGCCGCGGCGCTCTCCAAGCCCGGAACGATCATCGAGAACGTCCCCCCGCTGCCCGGCAAGCGCATGGACGAGTGCGACCCGCAGGACCTCGACCTGGCCGACCGCACGATCGGTGAGAACTCGCGCTTCTCGTACCCGCTCGCGGCCAACCCCAACGTGGCCGAGGGCGCGCGCGGCCCGCACCCCGAGACGATCGTACTGCTGACGGCCGACGCCTTCGGCGTGCTGCCGCCGATCGCCGTGCTCGAGGGGCGCGACGTCATGTACCACTTCGTGTCCGGCTTCACGTCGAAGCTCGCGGGCACCGAGGTCGGCGTGACCGAGCCCCAGGCCGCCTTCAGCGCGTGCTTCGGCGCGCCGTTCATGGCCCACAAGCCGTCGGTGTACGCCGAGCTCCTGAAGCAGAAGATGGACCAGCACGACGCGCGCTGCATCCTGCTGAACACGGGCTGGAGCGGCGGCCCCTACGGCACCGGCAAGCGCATCTCGATCGGTCACACGCGCGCCCTGCTGAACGCGGCGCTGAACGGCGATCTGGACGCGGGCAAGGTCGAGTACGAGCTGCACCCGATCTTCAACCTGCGCATGCCCACCTCGTGCCCCGGGGTTCCGGCGGAGATCCTGAACCCGCGGAACACGTGGTCCGACAAGGCCGCCTACGACCAGCAGGCCGAGAAGCTGCGCGACATGTTCCGCAAGAACTTCGAGGACAAGAAGTTCGGCGACCTCGGGATTCACCCGGTGATCTGAGGCCCCGAGGCCCCTTCGCACGCGGCAGCCCGTCTCCTGGAGGCGGGCTGCTTTCGTGTACGCTGTCGACGCCCTCCCTCTGAAGAGGATGGAGGCGGCCACAGCCGACAGGAGCAACACGTCGTGTCGATCGGAAACTGGCTGCGCCGCAAGGTGCTGAGCGCCAAGAAGCTCGAGAACGTGGGGACCGTGCCGGCGTCCCAGACCAGCTTCGGCATGGCCGGCGAGGTACGCGTCGACCTGCTGGACCCGGGAGCCGTCGAGGGCGAGGAGCGCGTCGCGGTCGCGATCGTCTACCGCGGCGGTTTGTCGTACACCGAGCACATGGTGGCCCTGACCGTGCACGAGGCGATCGAGCTCTCGTGCCTGCTGGACAAGGCCACGGGAGTGAAGTCGTGACTGCGCGCACCGCGCTGATCCCCGGCGGAGCGCGCGGCATCGGACGCGCGATCGCGGAGTCGCTGCTCGCCGACGGCTGGTCGGTCGCCGTCGCCTACCGCTCCAGCGCGGCCGACGCCGAGAGCTTCCTGGAGGGCGCGCGCGCGACGGCCGGCCGCGCCCTGGCGCTGGAGTCGGACGTGTCGGACCCGGCAGCCTGCGAGCAGCTCGTCGCCCGCGTGCGGGCGGAGCTCGGTCCCGTCGACGCCCTGGTCCAGTGCGCGGGGCCCTACCACCGGCGACCGTTCTTCGAGGAGACGATCGAGGGCTGGCACTCGATGTTCGACAACAACCTCCATCCCGTCTTCTACCTGAGTCGCCTCGTGGCCCCGGACATGCGCGAGCGCGGCTTCGGGCGCATCCTGACGTTCAGCATGGCCAACGCCGACCGCCTGCTGGCGCAGCCCTTCGTCACCGCGCACTACATCGCGAAGTCCGCCCTCCTGATCCTGACCCGCACGCTGGCGAAGGAGCTCGGGCCGCACGGCATCACCGCCAACGCGATCTCGCCCGGCTTCATCGACAGCGGCAGCGCACCGAGCGCCGAGCTCGAGTCCATGGCCCCGAAGATCCCCGCGGGCTACGTGGGCGAGCTGCGGGACGTCGTCTCGGCGGCTCGCTTCCTGCTCTCGGACGAGGCGCGCTACGTGAACGGGGCCAACCTGCAGATCAGCGGAGGCTGGGGAGTCTGAGGCCGACCCCGGTCCTGGGCAGGAAGCGTTCCCGCTGCTGACGGCACGCGCCTTCGACCGACGCGGGCCGTGCGCGGTCAGGCGTGGCCGCAGCCCTGAGGCGACCGCGAGGCTCAGCGGCGCCGGAGGGCGATCGAGAGCCCGTAGGTCGGCTCCTCGGAGGCGCAGAACACCGAGTGCATCGCCGTGCGCTCCAGGCCCGCGTTCGGGAGCAGGATCGCGTCGCCCGGTTCGAGCACCCACGCGTGCCCCGCGTCCGCCAGGAGGCCCGTGAACTCCGGACCCTGGTTCACGAGCTGCGCCAGCCGCCCGCAGCCGGGCAGGGCGAGCTCGCGCACGAGCCGGTCGTCGCGTCGCAGCAGCCGCCCGAGGTTGTTCCAGCTGAGCCGATCGGCGAAGACCGCCTCCTCGATCCACGGGAAGTCGCCGCCGTCGAGATTCTCGGCGAACTCGCGCACGCGGTCCGCCAGGTCCTGGATCGTCAGCGCGAGCCACGCCGTGCAGCCCGCGAGCTGAACGTACAGCACGCCGAGCTGGCGATCCTCCGGCGGCTCGTCGAACGCGTCGTGGTGGAACAGCGCGCCGCCCTCGGGAGCGTTCCAGTAGGCGATGTGCTGGGAGAGGAGCAGGGGCGCGCCGGCGAGCTCCTCGAGCTTCGCGCGCAGCGGCGCGTCGCCGTGGACCCGCGAGCAGCTCGGCAGCACGCGCTCGGCGAGCTCGTGCACGAGCCGCAGGCGCAGCCGGTCCGGGTTGGCGTCGTCGTCGGACTCCCGGCCGAACGCGACCCGCAGCCGCAGCGACTCGTCCAGCGGGTGCGTGGAGAGGCGCGACGCCTTCATCCACAGGTCGTCGACCTCGTCGCCCCAGGAGAGCGCGATCCGTCCGACGTCCCGCTCCGGGTCCTCGAGGTCGGGCGCTTCGGCGGCGACGCGAAAGTCCGGCGCCAGCTCGCCCGCGAACTCCGACGCCCAGGCGCGCAGACCCCCGGCCCGCCGCAGCCTCCGGTAGGTCGCGAGCGCGAGCCGCTCCTCCGCCGACCCGGGCTCCAGCCCGCCCGCGATCGCCCCCGCCAGCACGATCGGGCGACAGGCCTCCCAGCGCGCAGCGAGGCTTTCCGCGCCGGCGGCCTGCTCGACCCCCAGCACCGCCAGCCGCCCGTGCCAGGCGCCCCGCCTCTGAAGCTCGACCCGCCGGTGGGCCAGCCGATCGATCTCGCGCAGGAAGTCGGGGTCGTCGTCCTCGCGATAGGAGAGCACCGCACGCGACCCGGGGCAGCGATCGCGATCCTCCGCGCCGAGGATGTCCAGGAAGAGGTCCGAGGTCGCCATGGCTCGCGGCTCGACGGATTCTAGTGGGTGCGGCCGGGGGTGGCGCGCGGCGAGCCGGGGCGAATGCCACCGGGCGGGCCGGCCGGGCCGGGCGGGCCGCCCGCGGTGGGCGGAGGGGGGGTGGGGGACCCACCACCCCCACCTCCGCCCTCAGGACCCGCGGATCGGCGAGGGGTTGCGTTCTTTCCCGCCTCGATCTGGGGTGCGGGAGAGGATCCAGAGTCCGCAGCCCACTCGGCCCGCCATGGCCTCCGTCTCGCGCCACTGGGTCGCCGCGTACGCTTCGAAGAGCGCGGCCAGGTCCGGCCGCCGCCGTCCCAGCGCGCGCGCTCGGGCCTCGATGGCCGTGGAGTTGTCTCGGTTGCGCTGCTCGAGCGCCTCGGGGTCCGGCAGGAGCTCGAGGGCGATGTCGTCCCCCGTGGACCGGAGCAAGCGGCGCGTCTCTTCGAGGCCGGGCAGAGAACGTTCGTCGGGGTGCGCGGCGAAGGACTCTTCGATGGCGATCCAGCCGCCCGGTCGCACGGCGCGGCGCAGGCTGCCGACCGTGGCGGCGAGGTCGCCCAGGGCGTCGCCGGTGCCGAGCCACAGCGCGGCGTCGTACTGCACTCCGCGGCACACCGCCTGGCGGGCGTCGGCGTGCTCGAAGCGGCAGAGATCGGCGACGTCGGCGGAGCGGGCCGCGGCGCGGGCGTGTTCGACGAAGGTGGCCAGGCCGTCGATGCCGTCGACGCGGCATCCGAAGCGGCGCGCGAGAGCGATCGAGGTGGCGCCCTTTCCGCAGCCGAGGTCGATCACGACGTGATCGCGTTCGAGGCCCAGGGCCTCGAAGGCGCGAACGATCTCGGTGGAATCACCGCCGAGGTCCTCGAGGTCCGCGAGCAGCTCGGGGATCCACGGGAGCAGGGGCGACTCCGCGTCCAGCGACTCGGCGACGCAGTCGTCGATCGTTCGGCCGTCGGTCATGCGGTTCTCGAGACTAGCCCGGAGTCTTCATGATGCGTGGATCGAAGCTAGCGCAGCGACTCGCGGATCCACTGCCGCGTGGCCTCGAGCTCGCTGAGCCACGGCTCCGCGCCCCCGTCGGACGGAGCGCGCCAGTCGCCGCGCGGCGACAGCGAGCCGCCCGAGCCGACCTTCGGGCCGTTCGGAACGGCGGAGCGTTTGAACTGGCTGCTCGCGAAGAAGCGTCTCAGGAACACTTCTTCCCAGCGCAGCACATCCTGGAGCGCGTACGGCGTCTCGTTGGTGCGCTCCGGAAGGTCGTTGGCCCAGGTCTCGGCCGCCAGGAAGGCGAGCTTCGCCGGGCCGTAGCCGCGGCGCGTCGTGTAGTAGAGGCTGAAGTCGTGCAGCTCGTACGGGCCGATCGCCTGTTCGGTGCTCTGCGCCGGTCCGTGCTCGGCGTCGCCGGGGACCAGCTCCGGGCTGATCTCGGTGCCGGCGAT
Source organism: uncultured Planctomycetaceae bacterium (assembly GCA_964351535.1). Taxonomy (GTDB): domain Bacteria; phylum Planctomycetota; class UBA1135; order UBA1135; genus JAUIDW01. The sequence continues at coordinate 1,659 of CAYGPA010000089.1, read as the reverse complement.
CGCGCGCAGCACGTCGGCCGTCTCGCCCGCGACCTCCAGCTCGGCGACCCACTCGATCAGGTGCCGGATCAGCGTCTTGGGCACGGAACAGTTGACGTTGTAGTGCGACATGTGGTCGCCGACTCCGTACGTGCACCAGCCCAGCGCCAGCTCGCTCAGATCCCCGGTGCCGATCACGAGCGCGGCGTGGTGGTTGGCGAGCCGGAACAGGTGGCTCGTGCGCTCGCCGGCCTGGACGTTCTCGAAGGTCACGTCGTACAGCGGCTCGCCCTTGGCGAACGGGTGGTCGAGGTCGCGGAACATCTGCTCGCAGGACGGGCGGATGTCGATCTCCTGCGCCGTGACGCCCAGGGCCTGCATCAGGCGCAGGGCGTTCTCGCGCGTGTGGTCGGACGTGGCGTAGCCCGGCATCGTGTACGCCAGCACGTTCTCGCGCGGCAGGCCGAGGCGGTCCATGGTGCGCGCCGCGACGATCAGGGCCTGGGTGGAGTCCAGGCCGCCCGAGACGCCGATCACGGCCTTCTCCAGGCCGGCGGAGCGCATGCGCTGGGCCAGCGCGCTGACCTGGATGTTGTAGGCCTCGAAACAGCGCTCGTCGCGCCGCTTCTTGCTGCTCGGGACGAACGGCATGCGCTCGAACTGGCGCTCGATGCGCACGGTGCGCGACGGCGGCTGGAACGAGAAGGGCACGATGCGCATCTCGCGCGCGCGGATCACGTGGTCGCCGGCGCAGTCGATGAAGCTCGTGATTCGCGAGCGCTCCTGGACCAGGCGATCGAGGTCCACGTCGGCGTACAGGAGCTGGCTGCCCTCGGCGAAGCGTCGCGACTCCGCGAGCCGCTCGCCGTTCTCGTAGACCATCGCGTGGCCGTCCCAGGCCAGGTCGGTGGTGGACTCGCCGGAGCCGGCCGCGGTGTACAGGTAGGCCGAGATCGTCTTGGCCGACTGACTGGCGGCGAGCTGGCGGCGGTACGCGGCCTTGCCGATCGTGATGTTCGAGGCCGAGAGGTTCGTCAGCACCGTGGCTCCGCGCAGGGCCGCGTAGGTCGAGGGCGGAATCGGCGCCCACACGTCCTCGCAGATCTCGGTGTGGACGCACAGGTCGGGGTTCTCCCCGCAGGTGAGGATCAGATCGTTGCCGAAGGCGACGGTGCGGCCCAGCAGCGTCACCTCGCGCGAGACCGCATCGCGCGCCGCGGCGAACTGACGCTTCTCGTAGTACTCGCGATAATTCGGGATGTACGACTTGGGCGTGACCGCCAGCGGGCGGCCGTCCGACAGGGTCACGGCGCAGTTGAACAGGCGCCCGTCGAAGCGCAGCGGCGCACCGACGACCATCAGGGCGGCGCGACCCTGCGTCGCCTCCGCGAGCCGGCCCAGCGACTTCAACACGCCGGACAGCAGCGCGTCCTGCTGGTGCAGGTCGTCCAGGGAGTAGCCCGAGAGCGAGAGCTCGGGAAACAGCACCAGCGCGGCACCGTTCTCCGCGGCCCGCGTGTAGAGCCGCGCAATCTCGTCCGCGTTGCGCGCGGGTCCGGCCAGGGCGACGTTCGGTACGGCGATCGCCACGCGCGCGAAGTTGTGCGCGTAGAGATCCAGGAAGCTGCGGGATTCGAAAGACGGCATGGTTCGACTCGCGGGGGGGCTCCTGCGAAGCGC